>CAZLYG010000407.1:0-3546 GCA_964563075.1 uncultured Steroidobacteraceae bacterium
GTTGCAACGTCGCGCCCGCTGCGCTGGCCGCCGCCGCCGCCGCGAGCGCGTTGGCTACGTTGTGATGGCCTCCCATGCGCAGCTCGATCAGGGTGTCCGGGCCCAGCGGGCTCTTGAGAGTGAAATGGGTCACGAAGCCATCGGCCCCCAGCGTCGTGCGAAGGTCGGCGGCCGCAAAGTCGGCGCTCTTGTGAATGCCGAAGCTGAGCACGCGGGCCGGAGTCATTTGCCGCCAGAGAGGCGCAAACTCATCGTCGGCATTGATCACTGCCGTGCCCGCGGCGGGCAGCCCCGCAACCATCTCCCCCTCGGCGCGAGCGACACCCTCGAGACTGCCGAAGCCTTCCAGATGCTCAGCGCCGGCATTCGTGATCAGGCCTACGGTGGGCTGTGCCATGCGCACCAGCGCCGCGACGTCGCCGGCACGATTGGCGCCCATTTCGATCACGGCGAACCGATTCGCGGCCTCGATGCGCAGCAGCGTAAGCGGCACGCCGATGTGGTTATTCAGATTGCCCCGCGTGGACAGGCAACTGCCCGCCTGCGCGAGGATCGTTGCAGTCATCTCCTTCGCGGTCGTTTTCCCGTTGCTGCCCGCGACACCGAGCACCGGAATGGAAAACTGGCTGCGCCAGGCGTGGCCGAGTCGCTCGAGCGCCGCCTGCGTGTCCTGGACGACGATCTGCGAGATCTCTGCAGGCTGCGGGGCATCAACCACCGCGCCTGCCGCACCGGCCGACTGCGCGGCGCTCACGAACTGGTTGGCATTGAAGCGCGGCCCGCGCAGAGCGACGAACAGCTCGCCACGCTCGAGCGTGCGGGTGTCGCTGGAGACCCCCGAGAAGCTCTGATCGGCTCCGCGCAGCGTGCCGCCGCACTCGTTCGCAAAATCGGCGAGCGTGCGCTTCATGCCCGCTCTCCCGAGGGCGGGGCGCTACCCAACAGGTCCTTCAGAATTGCCTGGTCGCTGAAGGGTCGGCGAGCCACCCCGTAAATCTGATAGTCCTCATGTCCTTTCCCGGCTACGAGCACCACGTCCTGATCGCTGCTGCGCTGCCAGGCAGTGCGAATCGCGACGGCCCGGTCGTGCTCGACCAGGGGCAGGTCCGGAGCGGCAAACCCGACAAGAATGTCCGCCACGATCTTCGCCGGATTCTCGGTTCGGGGATTGTCGTCGGTGAGGATCGCCTCGTCCGCCAGCTCGCTCGCGATCCGCCCCATCAGCGGGCGTTTGCCGGGATCGCGATCGCCACCGCATCCGAACACGACGCGCAGTCGTCCACGGCAATGGGCGCGCGCAGCCGTCAACGCCTTGATCAACCCGTCCGGCGTGTGCGCGTAGTCGACGATGCCCAGAGGCGATCCTGGCGTGCCGCCGAACATTTCCATGCGGCCGCTCGGAGGCCTGCACACGGCCAGGGCTTGCAGCGCCTGTGAGAGCGGAATGTCCCACGCCAGAAGAACTGCCAGCACCGTGAGCACGTTGTCGACGTTGAAGTCACCGATGAGCGGGACGGTCAGCTCGCCAGGCCCCCAGCTCGAGTCGATGCTGATCCGCAAGCCCGCGGCCTCAGGCACGATGTGACGCGCTCTGACGATTGCGCCTGGCGTGGTCGCGGCATTTGCAGCTCGCCGCGTCGTGACGATCAGGCGCGCTGCGGAAGGTTGCGCCGCGAGCTGGGCGCCGAAGGGATCATCGACATTGATGACCCGATGAGCCAGCTCCGGCCACGCAAACAAACGGGCCTTGGCGGCGCCATAGGCATCCATCGTACCGTGGTAATCGAGATGGTCGCGCGTGAGGTTCGTGAACGCGGCGGTCTCGAAACGCACCGCCGCAACCCGATGCTGCTCGATCGCGTGCGAGGAGACTTCCATGCTCACGCACTCGGCCCCAAGCTGCAGCAGTGCGGCGAACTGCCGATGGATGCTGACCGCATCGGAAGTCGTGTGCTCCGTGGGAGTGAGATCCGGAGGCACCCCGAACCCCAGAGTGCCCATGAAAGCCGCACGCCGCCGGCAAATCCGCAGCGCTTGCGCGAGCAACCATGCGCACGTCGTCTTGCCGTTGGTCCCGGTGATTCCGGCGACCGTCAGCGCCTGTGCGGGCGCACCGAAGAAGCGGTCCGCTATCGTTCCTACATGACGGCTGAGATGCGCGATGCGAGCGCTGAAAATCTCGGAGTCGAAGGTAGGACTGCAGCTTTCATCGGCTTCGTACAGAACGGCGCGCGCCCCCCGCGCCACAGCCTGCGGCACAAATTCCAGCCCGTGCCGCGTCCCTCCGCGGCAAGCGAGAAACAAGGCCCCCGGGGAGACGGATCGACTGTCGAGCGTCACGTCGCTGACGCAGACGTCCGCCGGAATGTCGGCGAGCCCGAGCCCGGCAGTGAGCTCCCTGAGTGAGCGAGCAGTCACGGCAGCGCCGCCGTCCGCACCGGCGGAGTCCTGGGCGAGGAGGACGGAATGTCCTCGGGCGCATTGATCGGCTTGTCGGGCGCTACCGCGAGCAGTCGCAAGGCGCCGCCGACGACGGCGGAAAATACCGGCGCAGAAGCTTGTCCGCCCTGATGCCCGCCAACGGTCGGGTCTTCGAGGACCACGACGGCTGCAAGGCGGGGGTCGGTCGAGGGCGCCACTCCACCGAACACGGCGTTGAAGTGGTCCGTGTTGTAGCCGCCACCGGCGGCTGTCTTTTCCGCAGTCCCGGTCTTACCTGAAACCTGATAGCCCGGGATGGCTGCGCGCCATCCCGTCGCACCTTCCATGACAACCACGGATTTGAGCATTGTCAGCAGGACTCGACACACGTGATCGTCCAGCACGCGATGGCCCGCGGGCGGGGAGTCGACGCGCAGGAATGTCACCGGTCGTGTGATGCCGAAGGCGCCCACGGTCGCATACGCATGTGCGAGCTGCAGAGGCGTGACCGAGATGTTGTACCCGTGAGACATCGTGGCAATAGTGATGGGCCGCCACTGCGAGTAGTTGGTGAACATGCCCGCCGATTCGCCCGGGAAGCCGCTGGTGGTGACCTGACCGAAGCCGAGGCGCTCCAGTGTCGCCCAGATCTGCTGGGGCTCCAGGCTCAGCGCCAGCCGTGCCATGCCCACGTTGGAGCTTTTGGCCAGGATGGTGGCGAGATTGACCGGGCCGAGATTGTGCTCGTCCTCCTCGATCTTCGCGCCTACCTTGAAGAAGCCCGGCGAGGTATCGATGATGCTGCGGTCGTCGTACTTGCCCGCGGCGATGCCGGCGGCCACGAAGAACGGCTTGATGGACGAGCCGGGCTCGAGGATGTCGGTGACGGCCCGGTTGCGGTAGGTGTTGGGAACGAACTGGTCGCGATCGTTGGGATTGAAGGCCGGCTGATTGACCATCGCCAGCACTTCGCCGGTCGTGATGTCCAGCACGACGATCGAGCCTGACTTCGCGTGCGTGTCCCGGACCGCCGCTTTCAGCTCCCGATACGCGAGGTACTGAATGCGCAGATCGATGGACAGCACCAGATCGCGGCCCGGCCGCGTCGGGCGAATGCTCTCGACA
>CAZLYG010000407.1:3556-5256 GCA_964563075.1 uncultured Steroidobacteraceae bacterium
CCTGTACGATGCGGCCGTAGCGATCCTCGATCACACGCTTCTCGCCGTTCTCCCCGGCGAGCCACGGATCGAACGCGAGCTCCAGGCCTTCCTGCCCTGCGTCGTCGACGTTCGTGAACCCGAGAACGTGTCCGGCCACTTCGCCAGCCGGATAGTAGCGCCGGTATTCGCGCGAGATGTATAGGCCTTGGATGCCGAGCGCCTTGATCTGCGCCGCCTCAGCGGGCTGTCTTCCGCGAGCAACGTAGATGAAGTCACGATCCAGATTGCTTGTTACCCTGCGCGTGAGCTCCGCACGGTCGACTCGCAGAGCGCTGGCCAGTCGCGGGATCTCATCCACCGGAAATTGCTTGGGATTCACCCACACCGAATCGACGGGCGTGCTCACTGCGAGAGGCTCGCCGTACCTGTCCGTGATCGTACCGCGATGTGCCGCGATTACCGCGACATGGGAGTACCTGGCGTTTCCCTCCTTCGCAAGGAAGGTGTAATCCACGAGCTGCAAATAGACAGCGCGCCACACGAGGCCCAGCGCGCCGCAAACAAGCAGCCCGACGAGCAGGTAGGACCTCCAGCGGAACGAGGCCGAGGCGTCTCGCGTGTTACGTGCCTTCATGGGGCGATGATCTCGATCTCCTTGGGCGGCGGCATCGCCATATGGAGCTTCGTGCTCGCGACGCGTTCGACAAAGGCATGCGTGGACCACGCGCTTTGCTCGAGCTGCAGCTGTCCCCACTCGATCTGGAGGTTGTCGCGCTGGCCGTTCAGCCGTTCCAGCTGCACGAACAACTCGCGCGCGCGATGCTTACAATAGATCGCGCCCGCGGCCGAACCGAGTGCCGCCAGCCAGAGCACCGCCACAACAACCGCGAGAACCCTGCTACTCATACGACTTTCTCCGCCACGCGCAAGAGCGCGCTACGTGCGCGAGGATTGCGCTTCACCTCGGCGTCGCTCGGGCGACTCTTGCGGCCAATGAGCTTCAGCCGGGGTTGAGCCCCAGGAGGCAGCGCCGGCAGATCCAGAAAGGCGGGATCGACCTGCGACTGAGCCTTCAGGAAGTTCTTGACCACTCGATCCTCGAGCGAATGGAAGCTGATGGCGGCAAGGCGCCCGCCGGGGCAGAGCACGTCAACGGCAGCGCTCAGCCCTCTCTCCAACTGTCCCAACTCGTCGTTGACGAACATTCGCAACGCCTGAAACGTGCGCGTGGCCGGATGTTTTCCAGGCTCGCGTGTGCGGACGGCGCGTGAGACGAGCGCGGCCAACTCGCTGGTCCGTGTCAGCGGGCGTTCAGTGCGGGTCGCAACTATGGCCTGAGCTATGCGACGCGCGAATCTCTCCTCCCCCAGCGTGGCAATCACTTCGCGAATCTCGTCGAGGCCCGCCCGAGCGAGCCAGGCCGAGACTGGCTCGCCGCGTGTCGGGTCCATACGCATGTCGATCGGACCGTCCGAGCGGAAGCTGAAGCCGCGGCCGGCGTCATCGAGTTGCGGTGATGAGACCCCAAGGTCGAAGAGCACACCCCGGCAAAGGAGGCCGTGCGAGTGCGCCGGCACGAGCGTGGCGAGATCGGCAAACGTCGCATGGACGAGCGTAAGCCGCACTTCGTCGGCAAAACGCTGCCGGCCGGCCGCGACGGCCTGAGGGTCCCGGTCGATCGCGAGCACGCGACCTTCTCGACCCAGGGCCTGGAGAAT
>CAZLYG010000408.1:0-5221 GCA_964563075.1 uncultured Steroidobacteraceae bacterium
GGCAGAGCAGACTGCAGAGCTGGCGATCGATGACCTCGGTCTGGACCTGGGCGCGCTCGACACGATGGATCAGCCTGGACTCGGCAACTCTCCGGATGCGCCGACGCTCGTGGCCGGCATGGATGACCACTCACGTCGCGTGATGGAAGACGCTCAGCGGCGCGCACACGCGGAGGACAAGCCTTCCGAGACGGGTACGTGGCACATGGACGAGAGCGAGTTGGACGCCGCACTCTCGGATCGTGCGAACGGCTCTGACGCCCATGAGGCTCACGATCCCAGCTCGACGTCGCGGCTGCAGGCGATCAATGCGCGTGATGTCGACTACGACCTGGGCGACATGAATGGCGCCACCCACGTCACGAACGGCTCGGGTGTGGACCTGGACATCGGCTCGGCTACCGTGCCGGATACGGCGTTCACCTCCACACAGAAGCTCTCTTCGGATGACCTCGCGCTGCCGGATCTCGAGCCGGTGACCATGAGCGAGGTGGGGACGAAGCTGGATCTGGCACGTGCCTATATGGATATGGGCGATCCGGACGGCGCACGGAACATTCTCGAAGAGGTGCTCACTGAGGGCTCCTCGACGCAGAAGCAGGAAGCTCAGCGCCTGATGGAGGCTCTCCCGGGCTAGAGTGGTTCCGCTGACCCGCATAGCGGCAGGAATCGAATACGACGGGACTGCGTATGCCGGCTGGCAGACGCAGCCGTCCTCCCCCTCGGTTCAGGCGGCCGTCGAACGCGCGTTCAGCGGTGTGGCGGATGAGCCTGTCAGCGTCACTTGCGCGGGCCGCACTGATGCAGGTGTGCATGCGCGGTGGCAGGTGGCGCACTTCGATACTCATGCCCAACGAAGCGCGCGCGGGTGGACCCTGGGGGCCAACACTGATCTGCCGCGGGATGTCAGCATCGTCTGGTGCCGACCTGTCCCTGCGCATTTTCACGCACGCTATTGCGCTGAAGCGCGTACCTACCGATATTTCATCCTCAATCGGACGGCGCGCTCCGCTCTTGCGGAGAAGCGCGCTGCGAATATTCATCGGCCGCTGGATAACGACAACATGAGCGCCGCCGCCGCAGCTCTTTGCGGCGAGCATGACTTCAGTGCTTTCCGCTCTTCGGAGTGTCAAGCGCGCTCGCCGGTACGGCGCGTGGAGCAGCTGACGGTCGTCCGTCGTGGCGACTGGGTCGTGATCGAGGCGACGGCCAATGCATTCCTGCACCACATGGTCCGCAACATCGCGGGTCTGTTGATCGCAGTGGGCCGTGGCGATGCATCCCCTGCCTGGGCGCGGGAGGTACTCGAAAGTCGCGATCGGCGCCTCGGAGCCGCGACGGCCCCGGCCGAGGGGCTGTACTTCTGGGCGGTGCGCTACAGTGCGGCCTTCGGCCTTCCGGACCCCTACCGTGACGATCCTTTCTGGAACGGGGCGGGTGCCGCTATTATCCTCAGCTGACTGGCCGGGGGTGACCCATGTCCTGGTTCGAAAAAATCATGCCCTCGCGCATCAAGACCGAGCGCCGTACGCGGTCGGTTCCGGAGGGTCTGTGGATCAAGTGCCCGGCCTGTGACGCGGTGCTGTATCGCGCCGAGCTGGAGCGCAATCTCTACGTGTGCCCGAAGTGTAGCCATCACATGCGCATCGGCGGCCGTGAGCGTCTCGAGCGCTTCCTCGATCCCGGCGCCAGCGAAGAGCTTGCCCCGAACGTCACCCCCGAGGACCCGCTGAAGTTCCGGGACAGCAAGCGGTACAAGGATCGTCTCGTCCAGGCGCAGAAGGCGACGGAGGAGAAGGACGCTCTGATCGTACTGGCCGGCAAGCTGCACGGACTCCCCATCGTGGCCTCCGCCTTCGAGTTTCAGTTTCTGGGCGGCTCGATGGGGTCGGTCGTGGGCGAGCGCTTCAAGCGCGGCGTCGATCGCTGCATCGAGCGCCGGGAGCCGTTCGTGTGCTTCACTGCGAGTGGCGGCGCGCGCATGCAGGAGGCGCTGTATTCCCTCCTGCAGATGGCCAAGACTGCCGCTGCACTGTCACGGCTCGCGCAGGCTCATTTGCCCTTTATCTCGGTCATGACCGACCCGACGACGGGTGGCGTATCGGCGAGCCTGGCGATGCTCGGTGATGTCAACATTGCAGAGCCGCGTGCCTTGATTGGCTTTGCCGGCCCACGCGTCATTCAGCAGACCGTGCGTGAGACCCTGCCGGAGGGCTTCCAGAGAAGCGAGTTCCTCCTCGAGCACGGAGCATTGGACATGATCGTCGATCGCCGTGACATGC
The DNA here is from genome assembly GCA_964563075.1 of uncultured Steroidobacteraceae bacterium. Taxonomy (GTDB): domain Bacteria; phylum Pseudomonadota; class Gammaproteobacteria; order Steroidobacterales; family Steroidobacteraceae; genus 13-2-20CM-66-19. The sequence goes on from CAZLYG010000408.1 coordinate 2,283, forward strand.
GCGACCGCATCGCCAGCATCCTGAGGATCCTGCTGCAGCTGCCGCAGATGAACCCCGCTGAGGCGGCCTGACAGGGTGCGGACGTTAGAAGAGTGGCTGGCTCTGCAGGAGTCGGTCCACCCCAAGACGATTGATCTGGGATTGGCACGCGTCTCATCGGTCGCGCGAGCCCTGCGTATCGACAAGCCCTCTTGCCCGGTGATCACGGTTGGGGGCACTAACGGGAAGGGATCGACAGCCACGCACATCGAGGCCTTCCTGCGCGCTGGCGGTGTTACCACCGGTCTGTTCACCTCCCCGCACTTCATCCGCTACAACGAGCGCATCTGTGTCAATGGTACGAGCTGCAGCGATGCTGAGCTCGTGTCCGCATTCGAGCGGATAGAGAGTGCGCGCGGCACCACCACGCTGACGTTCTTCGAGTTCAACGCGCTGGCGGCTTTGTTGATCTTCACCGACCGCGGCGTCCAGTCGATGGTGCTGGAAGTGGGCCTCGGAGGCAGACTCGACGCCGCGAATCTGGTGGACGCGGATGTGGGCGTGGTCTGCTCGATCGGCTTCGATCACCGCGACTGGCTGGGCGATACGCTCGAGCTGATCGGTGCGGAAAAGGCCGGCATTTTCCGTTCGGGGCGGCCGGCCGTGTTGGGCACGGCAGAGATGCCCGGCAGCGTGTTCGCCACGATAGAGGCCATCGGGGCGCAGCCGCGGGTGGCCGGGAAGGACTTCACCTGGGAGATTCAGGGCAAGCAGTGGGAATATCGGGGGCTGCGGCACACGCTGCGTGGTCTGCCGCCCTCAGCTCTGGCCGGGTCCATTCAATACCGCAACGCGGCGACGGCACTCGCCGCCGTCGAGTCCCTTGACCCGCGCCGCCTTGGGACGTTCACGTTGGACGAGAGCTCTGTGAGCCGCGGACTGGGGATGGTGCGTCTCGCTGGACGCTTTCAAGTCGTGTCGGGCTCCCCCGGCGGACGCTCCGGACCCGCCGAGTGGATCCTCGACATTGCGCACAACGAGCCGGCAGCGAAAATCTTTGCCGAGCACGTCAAGGAGCGACCGCTGCCCTCCACCGGCGGCCGCACGGTCGCAGTCGTTGGAATCCTCGGGGACAAGGATGCTCCGGAGATCGTCGGTGCGCTGCAGCCGCTGGTCGATTACTGGTTTCTGTGCTCGCTTCCCGGGCCGCGCGGTGTCTCGGCGGAGCAGCTCGCGCAGCGGCTGAACCTGCGGTCCGAAAAAGTGACGCTGGCCGGATCGGTCCCCGCAGGCTGCGAAGCAGCGCGAGCGGGGACGGGTCGCGCGGACCGCGTACTCGTGTTCGGGTCCGTGTACACGGTGGGCCCGGCACTGCAGTGGCTTGGGTTATACTGATGCTGACGAGCTTGAATGTGGGCACTTGCGCCCCAACAACCCACGAGCGATCCCGTTGAAAGAGCGGCTGACAGGCGCAATCATCCTGGTGGCTCTCATCGTGCTGTTGGTCCCGGAGTTGCTGACGGGCCCTGTCCGCTCGAGCACAGTGCCGCAGACCGCGGCCACCTCCTCGGAGGAACCGCCATTACGCTCGTATACGATCAATCTCGCGGACGACACGCGGACTGCACGCTCGACGACGAGCGTGGGCGCGGCGGCTGCGCCGGTCGGAGCCGATCAGCCCGCTCCTCAGGCCAACCCCTCGGCGGTGACGGAGTCGACGGACCCGGCGGTGGGACCTGCTGTCCCGGCAGGCGCGGACGCGGGGTCGGGCGCACCCGCGGGGCCGGGCGCACCCGTGGCGAGCTCAGGAGCGGCGAGCGGGACCGCGGGCTCAGGGACTACGGGTTCATCGGCGGCCCATCCCCCGATTTCGGACGGCACGGCGGCGGGCGTGGGCCAGGCGGCCGCCGGCGGGGCGCCCACCACGCCGGCTCCGGTGCCGACACACTCCAGCGCGGCTCCGGTGCCGACACACTCCAGCGCACAGGCGCACTCGGCGGCGGGTGGAGATGGCGCGTCAGCGCATGGCTCGGGCTGGATGGTGCAACTCGGAGTGTTTGCCAGTCGCGGCAATGCGGATCGGTTGGCGCAGGAGCTGAAGGGGAAGGGCTTCAGGATCTCCGTCTCGGAGATCGCTGGCAGTGGTCGCACACTGTTCAGAGTGCGCGCGGGCCCGGTTTCGGATCGCACGACAGCCTCGGAGCTGGCCGCGAAGCTGCGTGCGGCTGGCGCGCCCGGCTCGGTCGTACCCCGCAGCTGAATGGATCGAGCACAAGTAGCTGCTCTGGTCAAATCGAACAGCGCAACGCGCCCATTTCCGGCACGGTCATCACGGAACGCCTCGGACCTCCGAGCAGGGGTGCCTGCGCTCTTGTACAATCCGCGCCGCTTGCCCACCCGCCGTGGCTGACGGATGAACGTAACCGACTACCTGGTGATTGCCGGCATCGTGATTTCGGCCGTCGTAGGCGCCTTGCGCGGGTTTCTGCGCGAAGCGGTGGCGGTCATCACCTGGGTGATCGCGCTTTTCATCGCCTGGCACTTCAGCGACCTGATCGAGCCGCATCTGGGCGGACTGCTGGCGGGCTCCAACGTGCGCGTCTGGGCCGCCCGGACGATCATCGTCGTTCTCATCCTGCTGCTCGGCACCGGTATCGGTGCGGCCGTGAGCCACTACGTGCGGGTGTCCGTGTTCAGCGGCATGGACCGCTTCCTGGGAATCCTGTTCGGCGCGTTGCGTGGACTGGTCCTGCTTGGCGTTCTCGTTATCCTTGGGCAGCTGCTGCGCCTCGAAGACGAGCGCTGGTGGCGCCAATCGCAGCTGGTTCCTTATGGCGAGTCGATCGCCAATGGCCTGCGTACCCTGGTGGGCGAGCAACGAGTGCACCCACGGACGCACTAGTGACACTTAGCTGAGGCACTCACGCATGTGTGGAATTGTCGGCATCGTCGGAACCAGC
>CAZLYG010000409.1:0-5219 GCA_964563075.1 uncultured Steroidobacteraceae bacterium
AGCTGATCCGTAGTGTCCTCACGCGCGCCGGTCTGCGCGGTTGATCTCGAGCGCAAAACAACAAAGAGAAAGGGCCGTGCCGGGAACGAAATTCGTGCGTTGGATTGTACTGGCTGTTGCCGCTGCCATCGCGGTTGTCGCCGTCGCGATTGCCGCGAGCAATGAGGTCCGCTGGCGAGCTCACGTGGTGCTCAATAAGGCGACGGGGCGGCTTCCGGACGTGGGCTGGAGCGACCTGCTGTACATGCTCAAGCCCGGAAGCGGTGTGTACATCGAGGGCCTCGCGACCTTTCCCAACCCGTATGAAGTGATTGAAAATCCGCGACACTCCCCGCACGACATCGATGCGGGCCGGCAGCTGTTCGCCCGCCGCTGCGCGACCTGCCATGGCGAGGAGGCAAGGGGAGGAACTGGCGGGCCCTCTCTGCACGATCGCACGTTCCGCCAAGGGCGCAGGCCGTGGGCGCTCTATCGCACCATCACGCTCGGTGTCCCGGGCACAGCCATGCCGCCTTGGAAGTTGCCACGCGAGCAGGTCTGGCAGCTCGCCGCCTATATCGATAGCCTGCTGGAGATCACGCGTGACAGCGATGACGCGGCGCCGGCATCAATAAAGCCAATCACCGCCGACGACCTGCTGGGCGCAGCGGATCATCCGCAGGACTGGCTGATGTACACGGGCTCGTACACGGCGCAGCGCCATAGCTCCCTTGCTCAGATCACCCGCAACAATGTTGCACAGTTGCGTGTCGAGTGGGCGCGGCAGCTCACGGATTCAGCGGTCAATGCCGAATCCTCGCCCATCGTGCGCGGCTCGATGATGTTCGTCACCGAGTCCCCTAATCACGTGCACGCGCTCGATGCCTCGACAGGGCGCAAGCTGTGGACGTTTACTCACGACTTGCCGCCGGGGCTGCAGCTGTGCTGCGGACCTAACAATCGCGGGGTGGCTGTGCTGGGCAGCCGGGTATTCGTAGGGACTCTGGACGCTCACCTGATCGCGCTGGATGCCAACACCGGGCACGTCCTGTGGGACGTAGCGCTTGCTCCGAAGGGTGGCAACTACAGTCTTACCGGCGCGCCGCTCGCAATCGGAGACATGGTCGTCACCGGCGTGGCGGGGGGAGAATATGAGACCAGCGGATTCCTGGATGCCTACGATGCGGCCACGGGCAGGCGCCGCTGGCGTTTCAATACGGTGCCGGCACCCGGCGAGCGCGGCAGCGAGAGCTGGCAGGGGAGTGCTTCCCGGACCGGCGGAGCGCCGACCTGGATGACCGGGTCGTTCGATCCCCAGCTGCGCCTGATCTACTGGGGCGTCGGCAATCCTCACCCGAATTACTACGCTGACGAGCGCCGCGGCGACAACCTCTATTCGGACTGCGTGATCGCTCTCGAGGCCGATACGGGCCGGCTGCGCTGGTACTTTCAGTTCACACCCCACGATCAGCACGATTGGGATTCCGCCCAGACACCGGTACTCATCGATGCCGCGTGGCACGGCCAGCAGCGCAAGCTGCTGGCCTTTCCCAACCGCAACGGCTTCTATTACGTGCTCGACCGGGTGACGGGTGAATTCCTGGTCGGGGTGCCGTTCGCGAAGCAGACCTGGGCGCAGGGCCTGGACAAGAACGGCCGGCCGATCGTCATCGCCGCGGCAGCGCCGACGCGGGGCGGTGTCCTCGTCTATCCGAGCGTCACGGGCGCAGCCAACTGGTGGGCAACCAGCTACGCCGCCGATCTGGGACTCATCTATGTTCCGGCCATCGAGCGCGGCAGTTACTATTTTGCCTCGCCCGAACGGACCGTGGATGAGACCGGCGAGACGCTCGGGAGCGTGACGTCGATGGTTCCGGGCGAGCGCCTCGTCACCTCGGTGCTTGCACTGGAGGCGACTACCGGACACCTGCGGTGGCGTTTCGACAATCCCTCACGCCTGGGGCATGGGCAGATGGGCGGTCTGCTGAGCACGGCCGGAGGCCTCGTGTTCGCCGGCGACCTGGAGTCATTCTACGCGCTCGATGCCGCGACAGGCGCACAGCTGTGGCATTTCCCCGCCGGCGGCCAGATCGTGGCGGCGCCGGTGACTTATGAAGCGGACGGCCGGCAACTCGTGGCCGTGGCCGCAGGACACAACATCCTGGCGTTCGCGCTGGGTTCGGCGGAAAAAAAATGAGCGCAATGAACGAGCCCGTGATCTTCGATTTCGGCATGAACAATGGCGACGATACGGAGTTCTACCTGAAGAAGGGATTCCGGGTCGTCGCCGTCGATGCGAATCCCGAGCTTTGCGCCCTGGCGCGTGAGCGCTTCGCTGCTCCCATTGCCTCAGGGCGGCTGGTCGTCATCCACGCGGCCGTCGCGGCAAAGCCCGGCACGATCGAGCTGTTTCTCAATGACGATGTCACCGGCTGGTCTACGGCCAATCCGGCTTGGCAGACCTCGCGCACCGCTCTGCAGACTACCGCCCGGTCCGTGAGAGTACCGGCTATCACGTTGGCCGAGATCGTCGGCGAGCATGGGTTGCCGTATTACCTGAAGCTCGATATCCAGGGCGCGGAAGTGGCCTGCCTCGAGGGCCTCGTCGAACTGGCCGAGCGCCCTGCGTACGTCTCGGTATCCGCGGGCACGGACGTATTGATGAAGAATGCGCTGCGTCACGTGCGCACGCAGTTGGATCTGCTGACCCGATGTGGCTACAACCGCTTCCAGATCGTTGCGCAACAGGATACCAAGCTGCAGCGTTGCCCCAATCCGGCGCGCGAGGGAGTGTACGTGGACCATCGGTTCAACCACGGGAGCAGCGGCCTGTTCGGTCGCGAGCTACCGGAGAACTGGGTATCGCTCGAGGAGGCGGCCCGCGAGCACAGCCGGATCGTGCGGGACTACCAGCTCGCGGGGCACTCGCGCTCGCCAGCCGGGTGGTTCAAACGTGTTCCCAGCGAACGCCTCAAGTACGGCCTGGATAAGCTGTTCTGGCGAGGCCTCGGCTGGTACGACACGCACGCCAAAGTGAGTTAGCTGCGATCCCTCGCCTGGATGGCCTCTTCCCTGCGCAGAGGTGTCCGGGTAAAGGCATGCGTCGAGATGGCCTCACGGAGCAGCTCGTCGATTCTTTCCGCGCGCCTTGCCCAGCTGTTAGCTCGCGCGGTCTCGACTCGCAGCGCGCGCGCCCCAGGTTTCGTGTCGGCCAGGGCCTGGCGGATGCTATCACTCCACTCCTGCAACGAACGGGGGACTCTGACGACCTCGGGGAAGTCGCGCACGGCGGGAATGTCCGCGCTCACAATGGGCAGACCGCTGGCCAGGTATTCGTGCAGCTTCAGGGGGTAGATGCCTTCGGTCCACAGCACTCCGGTGCGATAGGCGAGGAGGCCGACATCGATAGCATGCATGTACCCGGGCAGCTCCTCGCGAGGCTTTGCGCCTAACGGGTACAGATTCGGAATGCGCCTGTACTCCTCGTACAAGGCCATGTCCCTGGCGTCCAGGTCCACGATCGGGCCGATCAGCACGAAGCTCCACTCGGGATGACCGCGTGCGAGAGAGGCAATCAGCTCGATGTCGATCTTGCGATTGAGACGCCCGACGTGCGCAATGCGGGGCCGCGGGATCCGGGCGAGGTCTGCCGGCTCGGGGCCCGGCGCGGTCTGCACGAAAGCCTCGAAGTCCACGCCGTTGGGTACGACAGCCACAGGGCGGTTGCAGCGTGTCTGCAGGTCCTGTGCGATGACCTTGGAGGAGGCGATGATCAAGTCCGCTCGCTGCAAGACCTGGGTCAGGCGCTGCTCGGAGGCGGCGCTCCAGGCCGGAGCCCGACTCAACAGATCATAAGCATGGTAGACGAGCAGATCCGGCCGCAGCGACGGCAGGAACACCTGGTAGTCAGGGTGGAACAGATAGGCGGCAAGAGGTCCCGTGCCGAGCCTGTTGATGCCGCGCCGCCAGCGCTGCGCCAGCAGTTGGATCGCAACGCTGTCGAGCCGCGGCAATCCCGGGACGCGGAAAGGCAGCAGCGGTGCCTCATCGATCAAAACGCAATCGCGCGAGTTGAACCTGCCGAACAGTCCACCGCGGCCGCGCGAGAAGAACTCCTTGTCCCAGGTGGAGCGGGCGCCCGTCGAGTAGAGGACCGGGTAGCGCTTGCCGAGCCGCGACAGCAGCTGCTGGCGGTTCATCCACATCCCGTCCCACGAGTTCGGGGCAAAGGCGATGATTCTCAGATCACTCACAGACCTGAACCTTCGCATACCCCAATGACTGCCATGACCGACCCCGTGCCTCCCGGCCGCGAGCGATACAGTGCCGCTCACGGTCCTGCAGTTTGACGTAATCGCCTGGGCAACTGCCGGGAATGGCAGGCTGGGCGGTAGTGGAGGACCTGCGGAGCATAGCAGTCGCGCGCTGGACACGCGCGGGCCGTTGCGTGCAGCGGGGCTCTTTGCCTCTCCGGGCGCCGGCTTCTACCGCCAAATGTGAGCTACTTCGCGCTACTGGCGCCGCTGGGCGTGCGGCCATCGAGTATCATGTGCGGCGGGTATCCGGAAGGGCCTTGGGGCCCACTGCGGTGACCCGGTTGGGGCGCTTCATGTGCCTCGCCGCCATCGAGCACAAGAACTACTAATAGCTACGGCAACTGGGGCTGGAGATGACCGGTCTGCAACTCGCGGACCCCAAGACAATCCTCTGCATCGGGGCTCACTGCGACGACATCGAGATCGGGTGCGGTGGAACCCTTGCTTCGTGGGCGCAGCGCTACCCGCACGCCCGCTTCGTTTGGGCGATCTTCGCGGCGGCCGATGCCAGGGCCGAGGAGAGCCGGGCCGCGGGGCGCGCGCTTCTTGGGGCCGCGGCGCAGCTGGATTTCGAAATGTGCGAATTCCGCGATAGCTACTTTCCAGCCTTCTTCACCGAAATCAAGGAGTCTCTGGAAGCGCTGCGGCGCAGGATCTCTGCGGATGTGGTGCTGACGCACAGCTGTCAGGATCGCCACCAGGATCATCGCCTGCTCGGGGAATTGACCTGGAACGCTTTCCGCAATCACCTGGTGCTCGAGTATGAGATTCCCAAGTTCGACGGCGACCTCTCCCAGCCGAACGTGTACGTGCCGCTGACGGAGGCGGTCGTGCGGCGCAAGGTTGAAACGCTGCTCACATGTTTTCCTTCTCAGGCCGGCCGGGATTGGTTTACCGCGGATACCTTCACGGCCCTGATGCGGC
>CAZLYG010000410.1:0-5206 GCA_964563075.1 uncultured Steroidobacteraceae bacterium
CTGACTGCCGCACCAGTCGTCGCACGCGCGATCATTACCGCTGCCGCCCATGGCAGTCCGCCCGCTGTCGTTGCTGCCACCACGCGCCAGCCCTCGCGCGATCCTGACCACGTTGCCTGTCGCAAAACGCGCGCCCCTGCGTACCACTCCTGTCATCTACTGCAGGAATGGAGAAACAGCATGGCCCTTCGTCTCTCTATCGGCATCGCAACACTGGCCGCCGCCGCCGCGCTCGCCGTCACCGCTCCCGTCCAGGCGCAGGTCAAAGGCAACTTCGACGACGCCGACACCAACAAGGACGGGCACGTCAGCCTGCAGGAGTTTGAAACCTACGCCACGCAACGTCTGCTGGCCGGCACTGGACGGGTCGCGCGGCGCTTCCAGAAACTCTCGCCCGAGCAGCAGAGCGCGCGCCTCGAGCAGCGCTTCAACAAGCTCGATCGCGATCACAAGGGGTATCTCGACAAGAATGACTGGACCGGCCAATGAGACGCCATCTCTGCGCGGCTATCGTCGCAGGGACGTGTGCCGTTGCCGGCGCAATGCAGTCAGCCGTCGCGCAGACCCTGCAGGAACAGGAGCTCGAGCAGAACGGCTTCGGCCGCGAGCCCGCCAGCGGGAGCTGGAATGCCACGCTGGGAGCCGGGCTGGCGGCCGCACCAAAGTACCCCGGTGCGGATACCGATCGGGTGAGGCTGGTGCCGCTGGGGGAAGTTGTGTATCGCAACCTGATTTTCCTCGGAGCGGCTGGACTCGGCGCCAACCTCATCGACGCCGCCGGCTGGCGGGCCGGTCCTGTGATCGGCCTCATGCCTGGCCGCTCGCAGACCCGGGACGCACAGCTCACCGGCCTCGGAGACATTCCAACCAGCGTGTCCGCGGGAGTGTTTCTCCGCTACCGTGCCGGACCGTTCGAAGTGGGCGGGACAGTGCGTGAGGCGATTACTCACACTCAGAACGGGCTGCGCGGATTAGTGCAGGCCGACTACCGTGTCACTCCGCGACGCGCCCGGTTGCAGGTGTTCCTGGGCCCGGATCTGGGGTTTGCCAACGCACGCTATACCCGGACATGGTTCGGCGTGACTCCTGTGCAATCCGAGGATTCGGGGCTCCCGGTGTTCACCCCCGGTGCCGGTGTCAAGGATGTTGGGGCTCACGCGGCCCTGACATACCGATGCACCGATCAGGTGCTGTTGCGTACGTTCGCCAACCTCGAGCAGCTCACGGGCGACGTCACGAACAGCCCGCTGGTTCAGCGCAGGACACAGCTCCTGATCGGCGCCGGCCTGGCGTATCACTTCCAATGACCTCTCCAGGGAGTCAGTTCGCGGCCGTGCGGCCCTCCACACTTGTGACAGTGGTCGCCTGTGCTTGGCTTGCGGTGCTCGTCGGCGTGTGCGTCGCGCAAGCGCAGATGGGCACGACCCCGACTCCGACACCACCGCCCCGATCGCGACCCGCGGATCTGGTGTTGATTCCCGGCGGTACGGTTCAGATCGGCGACGACGCCGGTCCGCCCGATGAGGGGCCGGCCTTTCGTTACACCTCACGGCCCTTCCTGATGGAGCGCTCGCCGGTGACCGTAGGCGAGTTTGCCGCGTTCGTGCGGGCAACCGGGTACAAAACCGATGCCGAGCGTGACGCTGCCGGAGGTGTCCTGGACCAGAAGGAGGGGGCGTGGGTAGCCATGCGCGGCGCCGATTGGCGGCACCCGCTGGGCCCGCGACAGCCGGCTGCTCGATCCGATCATCCTGTCACCCAGGTGAGTTGGTACGACGCCGTTGCGTTCTGTCATGCCCGCGGCCTGCGCTTGCCCACGGAGTTCGAATGGGAGCGCGCCGCGCGCCTGGGCCAGACACCTGACGGACATGTCTTTGGCATCGGCGACCCCATCGAGCTCAGCGAGCACTATCGGCTCAATGCCTGGCAGGGCGTGTTTCCTCTCCTCAACACCGGAGCGGACGGCTACCTTGGCACATCGCCGGTGGGTGCGTTCGGGACCGCACCTTCGGGCCTGACCGACATGGCAGGAAATGTCTGGGAATGGACCTCATCGTGGTACATCCCGTACGGCTCGCAGGGAGATCCGCCGAGCGACGCTGAACGGGTATCACGTGGCGGCTCGTTTCTCTGCTCACCCGCGTTTTGCGAAGGCTACCGTGCCAGCGCGCGTAACCATGCGACTCCGGATACTTCGCTGGAGAACGTCGGGTTTCGTTGCGCCGGGGATTTGAGGACCGACCGATGAGCAGGCTGGACATGTGCACGCGATCTCGGGTTATGGTGCTGGCAATGGCGATGCTGCTGACGGTCGTGGCCGCCGCACTCACCGCGGCCGGTGCTGGACCACCGCCGCCGAGGGTCGCTGTCGGCCCGACACCCCCGGCAGCCGCTCTCGGCCCGACACCACCGGCTGTCGCCCCGGCGCCAGGCGTTCGGGCGCCGCCCCGGCCCAACATCATCATGATCCTGGCGGACGACCTGGGCTACGCCGACATATCCGCCTACAAGATCGATCGCTTCCAGACGCCCAACATCGATCGCATCGGCATGCAGGGCGTGCGCTTCACCGATGGCTATGCGACGGCGCCCGTATGCGGACCGTCGCGTGCCGGCCTGATGACGGGCCGTTATCAGGATCGCTTCGGCTTCGAGTACAACAATGGCCCTGCACGACGCGACCTGGCGGAGGGACTGGGCCTGGCAGTCGGGGAGATCACCCTCGCTCAGCTGCTCAAATCCTCGGGCTACCACACGGGCATGATCGGCAAGTGGCACCTCGGCAGCCAGCCGCAGTTCTATCCAATGAACCGCGGCTTTGAGGAGTTCGTGGGTTTCCTGCCGGGAGAGACGAGCTACATGGACCCCGACCGGCCGGGCGTGCACGTCTCCTTTGGCCCGCTCGGCGATGACGCAGCGAAATCCACACGCCAGGCTCCCGACAACGACGCGGACCGGGCGCGGCGTTCGCAACGCATCGCGAACACGTTTCGCCGCTCGGCGGCCGGCCAGATCATCGAAGGCGCGGACCATCACGTCGTCCATAACGAGAACGAATACCTCACCGACTATTTCGCGGATCGCGCAACCGATTTCATCCGGCGCGGCTCGCAATCGGGGCAGCCGTACTTCCTCTATCTGGCCTTCAATGCCGTGCACTCTCCGCATATGGTGACGGCCAAGTACTACGATCGTTTTACGCAGATCAAGAATCATCAGCAGCGGGTATACGCGGCGATGGTCGCGGCGCTCGATGAAGCAGTGGGCCGCGTGCTAAACGCCGTCGATGCCAGCGGGCAGGCAGACAACACGCTGGTCTACTTCGCTTCCGACAACGGATGCGCGATGTATTGGCCGGGCCTGTGCAGCTGCACGCCTCTGCGGGGCGGCAAGCTCTCGCACTATGAGGGCGGCGTACGCGTGCCTTTCATGATGCGTTGGCCCGACCGGATCAAGCCGGGGCTCGTCTATCGCAGTGTCGTCTCGCTCCTGGATGTTCTGCCGACATCGGTGGCGGCAGCCGCAGGCCAGCTGCCTGCCGATCGCATCTACGACGGCGTGGATCTCACACCCTATCTCACCGGTCGCAGGACCGGCGACCCTCACAACAGCCTCGCCTGGCGACGCTTGCCGTTGTTCTCCATCCGTGAGGGCGACTGGAAGTTGTGGGAATCCGTGGACGACAGAACCGGAAAATATGGCGACTACAAGCTGTTGTTCAACCTGAAGGACGATCTGAACGAAACCACGGATCTGGCCGACAAATACCCGCAGAAAGTACGCGAGCTCGAGAAGGACGTGCACGAGTGGGCTCGCGGCATGACGGACCCGAAGTGGCCGTCCAAACTGCCGAAAACCTTCAGCGTCTGCGGGACCCCTTTCACCCTGCCGATCTGCGGGCCGTCAGCCTGACAGGCTGAAGCGTCACCCGCGACGCGACCGATTCTTTTGTCGCTCGCCGCGGCTTCAATCTACAATCCGTCCATGTCTGCGCAGCTGGCGGCCGTCCTACCCCTGAGCGGGTGGGAGAATTTCTATGTCATCGTGGGCTCGTCGGCCGCCGCGCTGACAGGCCTCACCTTCATCGTCATCACGATCTCCTCCGAGCGCAGCGACAGCCGCGACAGCCGCGATTCGGCGGCACGGCGCGTAGCCGGCCTGCGCGCGTTCATCTCACCCACGGTGGTCCACTTCACCGGCTCCCTGTGGATCTCAGCCGTACTGAATGTGCCCGGGCACACGGCCCTCAGCCTCAGCCTGTGTCTTGCAGCCGGCGGCTTGGCCGGTCTCGCGTACTGCGGCAGAACGCTCTACTGGGTCGTACGGACCTTCACCGATTCTCAGTACACCCCGTTCCTGGAGGACTGGATCTGGAACGCTGCCCTGCCCGTATTGGCTTATGCAGGTATGCTCGGTTGCGCCTGGGGCCTGCTGACTCACCCGGCGCCGTCGCTTTACGTCGTGAGCGCGATTGCCCTGCTGCTGCTGTTCATTGGCATCCACAACGCATGGGATGTCGTCGCGTGGCTCACGACAGAGCGGCATGCGAGGAGGAACCCACAGCGCCATCCCGCAGAAGGGCCGCGGCCCGACGCTGAACGCTGAAAGTTCGACGAGGGCGCCCCCCGCGCTGTTGCTCCAGGCACGGTCGACTCTCTGATGCTCCAGGCACCTGGGCACCTTCGGCTTTCGGCTCGCTCGAGCAGGCTCAGCGCGCCAGCTCGTCGTGCACGAACGTCGCCACGTCGATGACGTTCTGCTCGCTCAGCAGATCCGGATACAGCTTCGGCATCGGCGGCTTCGGGTCCTTGATGAAGCGGATAGTTGCTGCGCTGTCGAGCCGCGCCTTCAGGTTGCCGAGCTTGTGATCGGCAATCATGTTGCCGTCCGGGCCGTGGCAGGACACGCAGACCTGGTTGTACAGTTTTCGTCCGCTTGCGATGTTCGCCGCGCCCGCCGCGCCCGCCGCGCCCGCCGCGCCCGCCGCGCCCGCCGCGCCGACATCGTGCGAACCGTTCAGCGCCATGATCACTACGCTCGGAACTCCCAGCGCGCCAAAGGCAGTGCGCGACACATTGCCCGAAGCGAATGCAACATACTGCTTGCCACCGATGTCGTAGGTAACGACTCCGCCAGCCAGCGCTCCGCCCGTTGGAGCTTTTTTGACGAGTGTTCCCGTCCTGCTGTCGAACACCAACAGGTTGCC
>CAZLYG010000411.1:0-5181 GCA_964563075.1 uncultured Steroidobacteraceae bacterium
CTTCAATCTGCGCAAGCTGAAGAAGAACCTGGCGTGGCTGTCCGCGGAAGAGACCGCCGCCGTCGCGCGTGATCTGGGCGTGAGCGTCAACGAAGTGACGGAGATGGAGAAGCGTCTGGCCGCTCGCGATCTCTCGTTCGATCCGGCCCCGGAGGCGGATGACGAGGAGACCTACAGCCCGGCGGCTTACCTGCCTTCGCCGGACTCGGATCCGGCCGAGAGTGTCGAGAGCGCCGAATGGGAGTCCGATTCGTCGGATCGCCTGCACGGGGCGCTCGAGAGCCTCGATGCGCGCAGCCGCGACATCCTCCAGCGCCGCTGGATGACCGAGGACAAGGCGACGCTGCACGAGCTTGCGGATAAGTACGGCGTGTCCGCGGAACGCATTCGGCAGATTGAGTCGAATGCGCTCGGGAAGCTGCGTGGATTGATGAGCGAGGCGTCGGCCGCTTAGCCGCCGCTTCGTTACTCGAACCTTGTCAGGCCGTCGCGGCTTCGTGAACTGCGGCGGCAACGCGCTCGTGCACGCTCTTGTCCAACGGATCCGGTACGAGCTCGTCGCCGCGCGCGAGCTGCGCGATAGCTTCCGCTGCGGCCATCAGCATTCCATCGGAGAAACCTATGGCGCGCGCACTCAGCGCGCCTTTGAACAGGCCGGGGAATGCCAACACGTTGTTGATGCCTTTACCATCCGCCGCAAACGCGGCGCCGCGCTCGCGCGCGATCAGCGGTTCGATCTCAGGATCCGGGTTGGATAGCGCGAGGATGACCTGCCCGGGTCTTACCCATTCCGGGCGAATTAACCCCCGGACGCCGGTGGTGGCGATCACGATGTCGGCCCGAGCCATGATGGATTCGAGCGAGTCGCCCTCGCCACCCAGCGACACCAGCCGCGCAACGGCCTCGGGGTTGCGGTCCGTCCCCAGCACGCGCGCGACACCATAGGCTCGCAGCAGGCGAGCTATTCCGGTGCCGGCCGCACCAAGGCCGATCTGCCCGACCGTACTCTCGCGCAGATTGCGGCGCGCGTAGCGGGCGGCGTTGATGAGGGCCGCCAGCGCAACGACGGCAGTGCCGTGCTGGTCGTCGTGCAGCACAGGCTTGCTCAGTCGCTCGCGCAGCTGCGCCTCGATCGCGAAGCACTCGGGAGCCGCGAAGTCCTCGAGCTGAATCGCGCCGAACGACATTTCAATCGCGCTGACGGTCTCGACGACACGGTCCACCTGCGTGTCACGCAGGAGGATCGGTACGCCGTTGATGCCGACGAGGTCCGCGAACAGTGCAGACTTGCCTTCCATGACCGGCAAGCCGGCCAGGGCACCTATGTTGCCGAGTCCCAGAACGGCGGTACCGTTCGTCACCACGGCTACCGTATTGGCAACGCTCGTAAAGTCGCGCGCCGCGGCCGGATCCTTCTGAATCGCCAGGCAGACGCGTGCCACACCCGGTGTGTAGATATCGCGCAGCACCTGCAGGGTATTGATCGGATGGCTGGCGACAGTGCGGATCTTCCCGCCGCGATGACGATTGAATACCCGGTCGGACTTACCCAGGAAGCGGGCGGTCGGCAGCTGCCCGATGCGATCATAGAGACTCCGATCGGCCTCCTCGTCCATCTCCAGAGTCAGTTCCCACACGGTCCAGCCCTGGTCGCGACGCACAGCGGTGAGGTGCTCGATGGTCAGCCCCGCTTCCGCGACGACCTGGAGCACTTTGGCAAGGCTCCCGGGCTGATGGACGGTCTCGATGATCAGAATCTCCGGAATTTTCATGCGTCAACCAATCGTGGGCGTCGCCGTCTCGCCGCCGTCTCCTGGCTGCGCATGATCGCGTTCCGCGCTCGTGCGGGCAACCTGCGCGCGCGTGCGCAGGTTACAATGTGCGCATGCGCGCAGCGGTGATCCACGCGTTTGGCGGACCCGAGGTCCTGCAGATCGAGGAACGGCCCGAGCCGGTCCTGCGCGACACGGACGTGCTCGTTGAAGTGCACGCGACCTCCGTCAATCCGGTCGATACGAAGGTTCGCGCCAGCAGCAGCGCGCCGCGAGCCCTGCCTGTGATCCTTGGATATGACCTCAGCGGCGTGATCGTGCGCTGCGGGTCGCGAGCCGGACATTGGAAGCCCGGCGACGAGATCTTCGCGGCCCCGAACCTGTTCCGGGATGGGGCGAACGCGGAATACGTCGCCATTGACGGACGCAGCGCCGCTCGTAAGCCAGCGTCAGTCGACCACGCCACCGCCGCCTCGCTGCCGCTGGTCAGCCAGACAGCCTGGGAAGCGCTGCATCTGCGTGCGCGCATATCGCCAGGGCAGACAGTACTGATACACGCTGGCGCCGGCGGAGTCGGTCATGTCGCAGTGCAGCTTGCGAAATTGCACGGCTGTCGTGTGATTACCACGGCGGGGCGGGAAGATTCGATCGCCTTCTGTCGCGACACGCTCAAGGCTGATGAGGTCATCGACTACAAGCGAGTGGACTTTGCGGAAAGAGTGCGTGAGCTCACGCAAGGCAAGGGTGTGCCGGTGGTGCTCGATACCGTGGGTGGCGAGGTCTTTGCAAAGAGCCTCGACTGCGCGGCGATCAACGGGCAGGTCGTGACGATTCTTGGCTCCAACACCGGCGACCGCAGCCGCGGCCTCCTCTATCGCAATGTTTCCGTGCACTACGAGTTCATGGGCGTACCGACGGCGCATGAGATCGAACCGGAGCGGCCGGGGCAGATTCTGGCGGGCATCGCACAGCTCGTCGACTCGGGCCTGCTGCGGCCTCATGTCAGTCTTAAGTTGCCTCTCGAGCAGATTGCGGCCGCACACAGGCAGGTGGAAACCGGTCGAACTATCGGGAAGGTCGTGGTGACGGTGCGCCCCGAATGACGCGCGCGCTCGATCCCACGGATCTCTTCGCGATCCGTGACTCCTTCAGCGACGAAGAGCGGATGGTGCAATCCTCGGTCGCACGCCTGGTCGACCAGAAAGTCCTCCCCATCATCCAGCAGTGTTTCGAGGAGCATCGCTTTCCGCGCGAGCTCATTCCGGAGATGGCCTCGCTGGGACTGCTCGGATCCTCTCTCGAGGGGTACGGCTGCGCCGGATTGAACGCCCTCTCGTATGGGCTCATCTGTCAGGAGTTGGAGCGCGGGGACTCGGGCTTGCGTAGCTTCGTCTCCGTGCAGTCGTCCCTGTGCATGTATCCCATCCACAGCTACGGCTCCGAGTCCCAGAAGCAGCAGTACCTGCCGCCGATGGCGCGTGGCGAGCTCATTGGCTGCTTTGGCCTGACGGAGCCGCACGGGGGCTCCGATCCGGCCAACATGAAGACCTACGCCCGCAGGCGCGGCGGCGACTGGGTCATCAATGGCTCGAAGATGTGGATCACGAATGGCGCGATCGCCGACGTCGCCGTGGTGTGGGCGATGACGGAGGAGGGCATTCGCGGCTTTCTCGTCGACAAGGGGACTGCGGGGTTCTCGGCACCCGAGATCGAGAGAAAATTCTCGCTGCGCGCCTCCGTCACCTCCGCGTTGTTCTTCGACAATGTCATCGTGCCTGAGGAGAAAGTCCTCCCGGGCGTGGTCGGCCTCAAAGGTCCTCTCTCCTGTCTCACCCAGGCCCGTTACGGCATCGCGTGGGGAGTGATCGGGGCCGCGCAGGCATGTCTGGCCCAATTGCTGGACTACACGAAAACGCGCGTCCTGTTCGGCCGTCCGCTGGCGCAGAACCAGGCCATCCAGATCCGCCTCGCGGAGATGGCACGCCGCATCACCGCGGCGCAGTTGCTGGCCTTGCAGCTGGGGCGGCTCAAGGATCAGGGGGACCTTCAGCCTTCACAGGTCTCGCTCGCGAAGTGGAACAACTGCCGCACGGCTCTCGATGTCGCGCGTGACTGCCGTGACATGCTCGGGGGGTCGGGTATCAGCGTGGAATACGTTCCGATGCGCCACATGCTCAACCTCGAAAGCGTCATTACCTACGAGGGTACGGAGACGATCCACCAGCTGGCCCTTGGCCGCGAGCTGACGGGGCTCAGCGCGTTCTAACTCAGACGAAACACAGCGCCAGCAGCACCAGCAGGCCCAGCCAGTCGGCGAGGGTGCCCTCGAGGCCAACCCTGCGGTAGCGGCTTGATGATGGCAGTGTCATGACGGGCTCCCAACCATGTTGCACATGGCAGGATTCTCGCCGGCGACAGCCTGAGGACCCGGGGCGCCAAAGTGGCCTGCTGCCCATAAATTGTGGCGAAAAATGGCATGTGACCCACATGCTTTAACCTGGGCGCGTCACGCTGTAGCCTGTGCCGCATGAAACGCCTCATCGCCATTGTCGAAGACGAGCCCGCCATTCGAGACAACTACGCGGCTGCGTTTGCGCGCGAAGGCTATACGGTGCGCACCTATGGCAACCGCGCCCAGGCCATGGCCGCCTTTGCCTCGCGGCTGCCGGATCTGGTCATCATCGACATTTCACTGGAGGATGAGCCGGAGGGTGGCTATGAGCTGTGCCGGCAGTTGCGCTCGCTGTCGGCCGAGTTGCCCCTCATCTTCCTGACCGCCCGCGACACCGAGCTGGACGCTGTCTCCGGCCTGCGGCTCGGCGCGGACGATTTCCTGACGAAAGACCTGAGCCTCGCGCACCTGAGCGCACGGGTGAACGCGCTGTTCCGCAGAGTCGATGCACTGCGCAAGCCTCACGAAGCGACGCAGATCGTCAAGCGCGGCGCGCTGACACTGGATGCGGAGCGGATGCAGGTGGAGTGGGAAGGACAGGTGGTGCTGCTCTCGTTGACGGAGTTCTGGATCGTAGTCGCCCTCGCGCGTCACCCCGGCCACGTGAAAAACCGCCAGCAGCTGATGGATGCGGCCAACGTGGTCCTGGATGACAACACGATCACCTCCCACATCAAGCGGATCCGGCGCAAGTTCCAGGTCATCGACCCGAAATTCGATGCCGTGCAGACGGTCTACGGCATGGGCTATAGATGGGTGGAATGACGCCGCGTCCGCCTCGGGAGACCTTCAGGGGCCGTGGCCTCGCTGAGCCCCCGCCATGTCGCTGCGACTGAAACTGCTGCTGTTGGGTCTCGCCACTCTCGTGCTGCCCTGGGAAGGCACGCGCTACGCCCGCGAAATGGAATCAGCGCTGCGCGAAGGTGAGCAGGACTCGCTCGCTCAGGTTGCGCAATC
>CAZLYG010000412.1:0-5156 GCA_964563075.1 uncultured Steroidobacteraceae bacterium
CGGCCGCAGCAGGTTACCCTCGGAGCCGAGCCTCACCTCCGAGGCCGTGATCAGCTCCTCGCGGATGCAGTCGATCGGCGGGTTCGTGACCTGCGCGAACAGCTGTTTGAAATAGTCGTACAGCAGGCGCGGGCGGGTCGACAGCGCCGCGAGCGGCGTGTCGTTGCCCATCGAGCCGACGGCCTCGACGCCGTTGCGGGCCATGGGCTCGAGCAGCACGCGCTGATCCTCGAACGTGTAGCCGAAGGCGATCTGGCGCTGCAGGAGGGAATCCGGGTCCGAAGCCGGCACTTCCGGCGCGGCCGGCAGATCCTTCAGATACACCAGATGCTCGTTCAGCCAGCGGCGATACGGATGCTCCGTCGCTACCTTGCGCTTGATCTCTTCGTCATCGACGATGCGGCCCTGCTCGGTGTCGACGAGGAACATCCTCCCGGGTTGCAGACGACCCTTCTGCACGATGTCCTCCGGCGGCAGGTCGAGCACTCCGGCCTCCGAGGCCATCACCACCAGATCGTCCTTCGTGACGTAGTAACGCGATGGGCGCAGCCCGTTCCTGTCCAACACCGCGCCGATCTGCTTGCCATCGGTGAAGGCAATGGAGGCCGGGCCGTCCCACGGCTCTATGAGGCTGGAGTGATACTGATAGAACGCGCGCCGGTCATCGTCCATGCTCTCGTGGTTGGACCAGGGCTCGGGAATCAACATCATCATGGCATGGGCCAGGGGGCGGCCCGCCAGCACCAGCAGTTCCAGCGTGTTGTCCAGCATCGCCGAGTCGCTGCCGTTGGGATTGATGATCGGGCGGATCTTGGGCGTGTCCGCGCCGAACAGGTCCGAATCGAACAGCGCCTCGCGCGCCTGCATCCAGTTGTAGTTGCCGCGCAGCGTGTTGATCTCGCCGTTGTGGGCGATGTAGCGGTAGGGATGCGCGCGGTCCCAGCTCGGGAACGTGTTCGTGCTGAAGCGCGAGTGCACCAGCGCGAGCGCCGTCTCCATCGAGGGCTGCTGCAGGTCGGTGAAGTACTGCTCGAGCTGCTCGGTGAGCAGCATTCCCTTGTAAACGATGGTCTTGTAGGAAAGGCTGGCCAGATACCAGTATTCCGCGCCATCGATGGTGGAGGTGCGGATCTCGCTGTAGGCGCGCTTGCGGATCACATAGAGCTTGCGCTCGAACTCCATCTCATCCTTGATCGCCGGGTTGCGCCCGATGAACACCTGGCGGATGAACGGCTCGGAGGCCTTGGCCGTCTCCCCGAGGGAGGCATTGTTCGTCGGCACCGTCCGCCAGCCGAGCAGCGTCTGGCCTTCGGACTGGATGATGTGCTCGAACACTTCCACCAGGCGGCGGCGCTTGGTCGGGTTGCGCGGCAGGAACACCAGGCCGCTGGCATATTCCCCGGGTCCGGGGAGCGTCAGGCGGTCCTTCCTGGCCACCTGCTGAAAGAAGGCGTGCGGCATCTGCAGCAGCACACCGGCCCCGTCACCTGTATTGGCCTCGCAGCCGCAGGCGCCCCGGTGATCGAGGTTGCGCAGAACTTGGATGGCCTGCTGCAGGATCCGGTGGGATTTCCGGCCCTTCATATCCACGACGAACCCGACGCCGCAGGCCTCGTGCTCGTACCAGGGGTCATAAAGACCCTGCTTTCCGGGCTGCCCCGCCTGTTGACCGGCGGCGCGCCGTGGAAGGCGTCGCTCAACGCTGTGTTTTTGCTGCATAGTCGGCCACCATAGGACGCGGAGGCCGGAATTAAGGCTCGTACGAAGGCGGGTGGCCCCGCTTAGGTCCCGCGTCGAAAAAAGCAGCGTAGGCGGACGTGGACGCCGGCGCCTATCGGATACGGGCTGTAATGCCCGGGCGCCCCTCAACCGTCACTACCGCCAGGATAGCCCCGATAATACCGGTGTTGGGGGCCGGGTCAATGCCGCAGAGCATCGGCGGCAAGCGGAGCGCCGCCGCCGTTATCCCCAGCCCAGCAATTCCCGTGTCTGACTCCACAGGCGGCCGACCACGTCCGCCGCCGGCTCACGGGGCGCCAGCCGGGCTGATTGCCCGGCCCAGGCCTGCATGCGGCGGATATCGCCGCTCTGCTGGGCGTCCCGCCGCATCATCGCACTCAGCCCGCGCTGCACGGGATAGGGTGCTGGAGCAGGCGCATCTGTTGCCATGGTGGCGCGTACATAATCGTTGAGTATCGAGCGCCCGGCGCGGCCGCTGAAGGCCCGGGTGAGGACGGTGTCTTCGGGCATCGTCCGCTCCAACGCGTCGGCCCAGGCAGCAGAGATTCCGGCCTCCGGACACCGCAGGAAGCCGGTTCCAATCTGCACTGCGCTGGCTCCCAGCAGGAATGCCGCCGCAATGCCGCGAGCATCGGCGATGCCACCTGTCGCGACGACCGGAAGCCGAACTGCATCCACGATCGCGGGGAGGAGCGCAAACAAGCCGACTTGCAGCGTCTCGGCCGCGGCGCTGTCAAAGGCCCCACGGTGTCCGCCTGCCTCCATTCCCTGAGCGACGATGACGTCGGCTCCGGCTTCCTCCGCCTTGCGTGCCTCTGTGACGGTAGTGGCAGTGGCGAACCACGTGATACCCCGTTTCTTCATTTCGCTGACGAACGAGGGCGGATAGAGACCCATGATGGAGGAAATGGCGCGCGGTTGTGCGGCGAGCATCGCTTCACACTGGGAATCGAAGTTGGGCAGCTTGCCCTCCGGCGCCTCGGGCGGTACGGGCGGTCCCCACCGCTCCAGGAACTCCGCGACTCTGGCCTCATTGTGGCGATCGCGCCGCGGTGATGGATCAGGGATCCAGTTGTTCAGCGCAAATGCGTCGCTGCCAGCGGCACGAATCTGCTCCGCCCAGCGTGCGATCTCCGCAGCGCTCATCAGCAGCACACCGCACGAGCCGAGGCCGCCCGCCCGGGCGACGGCGACCGACAGCGCCGGCGCGGGGACGCCGGCCATCGGCGCCAGCAGAATGGGGACTTCCAGGCGCAAGCGCCCGCAAAACTCGGCGATGATGTTGCGCATGCCGGGCAGGATACCGAAAACCCGTACCGAGCTGGTGTGGCCTGGCAAATATGACGAGCAGGGTGCCCGCGTCGAGCCGCCTCAACTGCAGCTGCCGCTCCAGGTCCTTGGGGTCCTTTGGGGCGGCCTCCGACGGCCCCGGTTGTGTTGGCAGGTGAAAGGCGGCTGACAGCGACAGCCGCCCTGCTCGAGTTCACAGAAATCATATTTTCGACACCCCCCTGGGGCGTTTGCCGGGACAGCCTTGATAGTCTTGCGGCTTTAGCGATTTGCGGACGAGGCAGCGGTGGCAGGCTCCAGCGATCACATCAACCCCACGGCACTGCGGCTGAAGAAGATCATCGACCTGCAGTCGATGCTGATGTCGCTGCAGTTCAACCTCCCCGACTTCATGCAGGCGGTCGTCGACCAGGTGCAGGCCCTCGCCGGTTCCGGCGGCTGCGTCGTCGAGCTGCTCGATGGCGATGAGCTGATCTATGCGGCGGCCAGCGGCTCGCTCGCCGGGCACGCCGGTCTGCGGCTGCGCGCCGCCACCAGCCTCTCCGGACTGAGCATTCGCACTAGCGAGGTTCTGGTCTCGACGGATACCGCCGCGGATCCGCGCGTGGACATGCCTGCATGCCGCAAGGTCGGCGCGGGCTCCATGGTCGTGGTGCCGCTGCGACGCTGCGATACCGTCGTCGGAGTCCTCAAAGTCGTCTGGCCGGAGAGCCGCTCATTCGAAGACCACGAGATCGACGTGCTGCGCATGTCGGCCGGCCTGCTGGGTGCGGCTCTCGGCCAGCAACTGGAGATCGATCGGCGGCGCCAGCTGGAGGAGGAGCTGAGCACCATGGCGCGCCACGATCCGCTGACCGGGCTGCCCAATCGCCGCCTGTTCAAGGACCGGCTGGAGCAGGCACTGGCGCGCCACGCGCGCAGCTCCGCAGGGGAGCTGGCACTGATGTACTTCGACATCGATCACTTCAAGAGCATCAACGACCGCCTTGGCCATACGGCCGGCGATACTCTGCTCAAGGGATTCGTTCTGCGGATCAGGTCGCTGGTCCGGAGCATCGACACCTTCGCACGCCTGGGCGGCGACGAGTTCGCACTATTGGTCGAGAGCGTGCCGGACATCGCTGCGGCCGAGGCGGTGGCGGAAAAGATTCTCGAGGTGACGCAGACGCACTTCGAGCTCGAAGGCCAGATCGTGCGAGTCAGCACCAGCATCGGCGTGGTTACAATAGCTCACGGCAAGAGCAGCACCCCGGACGACCTGATCCGCAACGCGGATGGGGCGATGTACGCCGCCAAGAGAGCCGGCCGGAACGCGTTCCGCACGCTGCGCGACGATACCTCCGCGACCTCTTGAGGCACGCCGTTTGCGTGCCGCCAGTCCCCGTCAACGGCGCGGTCGCTATGACGTTGGACGTGGTGCCAAGGCCGTGTGGTCCTCCATAGATGTCTGCATGGGGGATTCGCAGAGCAGAGGCGTAACACGAACTCAGTGCCTTCATTCTGCACGTGGTGCAGGTGCGGCAACTTCAGCGGAGGACTTATGCTGCATTCCAGAAGCGCATCCGGTGCGGCGACGCCGGAAGCCCCTCGCCGTGCTGTTCACATCGCAGTGCTCGCGATGATCGCGGCGTGCACGGCCGGCTGCGGGGGTGGGGATGATGACCATGTCGGCGACGTCTACTGCCCGGGAACATCCTGCACACCCTGCACCGCAACCGATTGTTCGCCCTACACCGCTTCGTACGGGCTGGTCGCAGGAAACTTTGCCGGGAACGGATTCACATCCATCGTACAGACCAGCACCGTCATCAACGGCAACGGGCCGTATCCTGGAAATCTGCAGGCCTCGCTGGGTTCAGGTGTCGGCACCTTTGCAGCACCGGTGACGATTGCAGACGGTAACAATCCTTTGTACCTGGCCGCCGCCGATCTCAACGGGGATCATCTGCCGGATATCGTCTCGGCGAGCTATGACGATGGCTCGCTGTCCGTGTTCCTGAACAGTACCTCGAGCCCCGGCACGTTCAGTGCGCCCGTGGTTCTGCCTTCTCCTGGAGCTTCGCAAGTGGCGATCGCCGACATGAACGGTGACGGCATGCCCGATCTCATCTCCGCGGACTTCAACG
>CAZLYG010000413.1:0-5152 GCA_964563075.1 uncultured Steroidobacteraceae bacterium
GCGCGTCGTCTCAGTGCGTGTCTCTGAGCGACGCGACGATCCGCGTGTTCGCCGCATCGAAGAGCTGGCACGTAAGCACAGCCGACCCGTACAGCGGGTGAATGCGCATGCGCTCAAGCAGGTGTTGGGCGACGTAGCGCACCAAGGCGTGTTGGCCGAAATCACTCCCATGCCTGGTTGGACAGAGGACACGTTGCTTGCGGCTCTCATGACTCCCGGGAGTACGCGGCCACCGTTGTTACTCGCGCTCGACGGTGTCCAGGACCCGCACAACCTCGGTGCTTGTTTGCGCACTGCTGACGCGTGCGGAGCGCTGGCTGTCATTGTGCCGAAAGACCGTGCTGCGCAGCTGACTCCCACTGTGCGCAAAGTGGCGGTGGGCGCAGCTGAGACGACTCCCGTGGTCGCAGTCACAAATCTGGTGCGAACGCTGAAGCTCCTGAAAGAGGCCGGGCTGTGGATCGTCGGTGCCGATGCGGATGCTTCGCGCACGGCCGACGAAGTGGATCTGAAGGCCGGGACCGTCCTCGTGCTGGGCGCCGAGGGGGCGGGGTTGCGGCAGCTTACCCGGCAAACGTGCGACTGGGTCGTGAGATTGCCGAGCTTGGGTGCAGTGGAGAGTCTGAACGTGTCGGTCGCCGCAGGGATGCTTCTCTATGAGGCCGTGCGGCAACGGGGCTCGATGGCTACGACTGGCGCCGTGTAATTCTTTGTAATATGTTGATAACACAAGTGTTTTTCCGCAACAGTCATACCCGGTTTGGCGCGAAATAATCGGGGAGGGGGCCTCCCGCGGCCGCACCGGCCGCCGCCGACGACCGGTCACCGCCCCGTGGCACGCACGCGCCTGCCGCCCGGGCACGGAGGCGCCTGAAATTCCCCCGGCAATTGTGTATCCTTCGCGCCCCCGAACGGCCACCAAGGCCCGAGGGTGTCTCCTTGCCGCACCGTGCACGCCTCGCAACGGGCGGCTACCTGAAATCCGTAAGGAGGAATCATGAGGCATTACGAGATCGTATTCCTGGTCCATCCCGATCAGAGCGAGCAGGTGCCCGCGATGATCGAGCGCTACAAAGGCATGATCGCCGCCGGCGAAGGGCGCCTGCATCGGCTCGAAGACTGGGGCCGCCGCCAGCTCACCTATCCCATCGCCAAGGTCCACAAAGCGCATTACGTGCTGATGAACATCGAGTGCGACCAGAAGACCCTCGGCGAGCTGACCGGAGCTTTCCGCTTCAGCGACGCAGTGTTGCGTCATCTGGTGGTCAACATGGACGAGGCGGTAACCGAGCCCTCACCGATGGCGCGCGCCGAGGACGAAGAGGGCGGCGATGGCGGCGGTCGGCGCCGTGAGCGCTCGCGTGACGACGCTCCCCCCTCATCGGATGACGATGACGGCCCGGTCGGCGACAACGCCTGATACGCAAAGGACACTCCAATCATGGCCATGAGACAAGGTAATTCCAGCGGCGGCAGCGGCGGCGGCGGTGGCGGCGGACGCTTTTCCCGTCGCAAGAAGTTCTGCCGCTTCACTGCCGAGGGCGTGAAGTACATCGATTACAAGGATCTCGCCACGCTCAAGGGTTACATCACCGAGACGGGCAAGATCGTTCCGAGCCGCATCACGGGGACGAAGTCGTTCTATCAGCGACAGCTCGCTGTCGCGATCAAACGCGCACGCTTCCTCGCCCTGTTGCCGTACACGGACCAGCATTGAGGCGCCACCGATGGAAGTCATTCTTCTGCAGAAGGTTGCCAATCTGGGCAACATCGGTGACCGCGTAAAGGTCCGCTCCGGCTACGGCCGCAACTTCCTGCTTCCCCAGGGGAAGGCGACCCTCGCCACGGCCGACAACGTCGCGAGGTTCGAGGCACGCCGGGCGGAGCTGGAAAAAGCCGCCCGCGAGCACCTGGTATCCGCCAACGAGCGCGCCGAGGCGATGAAGGATTTCAAGCTGACCATCCAGGCGAAGGCCGGGACGGAAGGCAAGTTGTTCGGCTCGATCGGTACCGCGGACATCGCAGAAGCCTGCCAGAAGGCCGGCTTCAAGATCGAGCGCAGCGAGGTTCGCATGCCGAACGGCCCGTTGCGCGCCGTGGGCGATCACGTCGTGCATCTGCACCTGCATGCCGATGTCGACGTGCAGCTGCCCGTGACGATCGTCGCCGAAGAGTAGCCGCCGCAGTAAGCTAGGCGGATGGCCAGTCCCGCCAAAGCCCGCTCCGGAGCGATCGCACTTGCCGACGCTCCGGCGCCCCCGCATTCCATCGAAGCGGAGCAGGCCGTCCTCGGTGGCCTGCTGCTCGACCCGACTGCCTGGGACAATGTCGCTGACGTCGTCGGCGAGGCCGACTTCTATCGCAGCGACCACCGCCTGATCTTCGGTGCCATCGGCGCGCTGGCCGGCAATGGCAAGCCCACCGACTTCGTCACGGTCTCCGAACACCTCGAGCGCAGTGGCAATCTTGAAGGCGCCGGTGGCATTGCCTATCTGGGCACCGTTGCCCGCGAGACTCCGACGGCGGCGAACGTTCGCTCGTACGCGGAGATCGTCCGTGAACGCTCGCTGCTGCGGCAGCTGATCAGTGCCGGCTCTGAGATCGCCTCCTCGGTATTCAACAACGACGGTCAGACTGCGCGTGAGCTGGTCGATAAGGCCGAGCAGCGCGTGTTCCAGATCGCGGAGGGCAGCACTCGAGGCGCCGGCGCGGTCTCCGTGCGCAGCCTCCTGCCGCATGTCATCGATCAGATCGACGACGCCCATTCCAACCCGGACAAGCTGCGCGGCCTGCCCACGGGATTTGCGGAGTTCGACAAGAAGACCGGAGGCCTGCGGCCCGGCGATCTGGTCATCGTGGCGGGCCGGCCGTCCATGGGTAAGACAACTCTCGCGGTCAACATGGCCGAGTATGCGGCCGTGCATCAAAGCAATCGCGTGCCGGTTGCCATTTTCAGCATGGAAATGCCCTCCGAGCAGCTGATCACGCGAATGATCTCCTCCATCGGGGGAGTGCCGCTCGGCAACCTGCGCAGTGGCCGCATCTCCGATGACGACTGGGTACGCATCACCAGCGCGACCAGCCAGCTCCAGGAGGCCAAGATATTCATCGACGAGACACCGGCTCTCACACCGACCGAGCTCCGTGCGCGCGCGCGGCGCGTAAAACGCGAGCATGGCCTGGGTCTCGTCGTAGTCGACTATCTGCAGCTGATGCAGGTCCCGGGCACGAAGGAGAATCGCGCCACGGAAATCGGCGAGATCTCCCGGGGCCTGAAGATTCTCGCCAAGGAGTTGCAGGTGCCCGTGATCGCCCTGTCGCAGCTCAATCGCGCGGTGGAGCAACGGGACAACAAGAAGCCGGTCATGTCCGATCTGCGCGAATCCGGCAGTATCGAGCAGGACGCGGACATGATCCTCCTGATCTATCGCGAAGAGGTCTATGACAAGGAGACGACCAAGAAGGGCATCGCCGAGATCGACCTCGCGAAACATCGCAACGGCGAGATCGGCACGTTCGTGTTGACCTTCCAGGGCCAGTTCACCCGCTTTGCCAACTACGCGCCGGACTCGTACGCGGACGGCGTACTGCGGTGAATCGACTCATCCGGGCCGTCATCGACGCAGGCGCGCTGCGGCATAATCTCCGCACGGTGCGCGAACGAGCACGCGGAGCGCGCGTGATGGCAGTGGTCAAGGCGAACGCGTACGGCCATGGGCTCGTGCCAACGGCTCTGGCACTTGCGGAGTCCGACGCATTCGCCGTTGCCAGGCTGGAGGAAGGGCTGGCTCTGCGCGCCGCCGGCATCACCCAGCCCATCGTCCTGCTCGAGGGGGTATTCGCGGCAGAGCAGTTGCTGGAAGCAGCACGCCATGGTTTTGAGCTCGTCGTGCACGACCCGCTGCAGATCGAGCTGCTGGAGGAATTCACCGGTCCGCATCGCTTCATCCTTTGGATGAAGATCGACACGGGAATGAATCGCCTGGGGTTCCGGCCCGGCGAGCTCGCCGCCGCCCTCGAGCGCGTGCAGCGCCTCCGACCGAGTCCGCTGGAGATCCGATTGCTCACGCATCTGGCCAGGGCCGACGATCGGGACGATGCCGTCACGCGAGCCCAGCTCGCGCGCTTCAAGGAAGCTACACGCGGGCTGGACTACGCTGTGAGCATCGCCAACTCCGCCGGCCTGTTCGGCAACGTACCGTTGGGATGTGACTGGGTGCGCCCGGGCCTGGTGCTCTACGGCGCTTCGCCATTTGCGGACCGCGGCGGTCGACAGCTCGAATTGCAGCCCGCCATGAGTCTGGAAACGTCGGTGATCGCGGTGCGACGCGTGCCGCGAGGCGAAACGGTCGGATACGGAGGTACATGGCAGGCGACTCGCGATTCCCGCATTGCCATCGTAGCGGCCGGCTACGGCGATGGACTTGCGCGGAGCTTGCCCAGCGGCACCCCGGTCCTGATCGGTGGCCAACGTGCGCCGCTCGTCGGGCGGGTGTCGATGGACATGATCGCGGTGGATGTCACCGACCTGCAGCTGGCGCCGGAAGGCGGCCTGGTGCATGTCGGCACGCCGGTCGTGCTATGGGGGGATGACCTGCCGGTGGAGGAGGTCGCCCGCCACGCCGGCACCATCCCCTACGAGCTGCTCTGCGGCGTCAGCCAGCGAGTGCCGCTGGAACTACGCTAATTGAGGAAGAACCCCATCTTCACGCCGGCCAGCTGAATGACGTCGTTATCGCTCAGCCGCTGAGCCTGCCCGCCGATGGGCGAGCCGTTGACGAGCGGGAAGTCGTCGCTCTTGCCACTGTCGACGTGCACGATGAAGTAGCCTTCCGAGCGGCGCGTGATCGCGGCCACCTGCACGCCGGGACGCCCCAGCGTTGTCAGCGCCTTGTTGAGCTCCAGCTCACGGCCTGCGAAGGCGCCCGAGAGCACCTGCAACTTTGCCTTTTTCACGGCAGTGCCGTTCAGGGCAGCCGGATCGAGCGCACGGCTCTTGCCGGTGGCGGACAGCGAAGGTGAGGCTTTCTCCGCAGCCTCGCTCGCCGCACGCACCTTTTCGACGGGGCGCGAGGAGGGCTGGATCACCATCGTCTTCTCGAACTCATCCTGCTGCTCATCGTCCTCGACGAAGCGCAGTTGGTGATGCCCG
>CAZLYG010000414.1:0-5133 GCA_964563075.1 uncultured Steroidobacteraceae bacterium
TCGCCTTGTACAGCAGCGACAGCACCATCGCGTTGATGCCGACGGACTTGCCGGAGCCGGTCGTACCCGCGATCAGCAAATGCGGCATCTTGGCGAGGTCGGCCACCATCGGCTGGCCGCCGATGTCCTTGCCGAGCGCCAGCGCGAGCGGGGACTCCATGTCGTCATACGCCTTGGAGCGCACAATCTCCCCGAGCGTCACCAGCTCCCGCTTCTCGTTGGCAATCTCCAGACCCATCACGCTCTTGCCCGGGATGACCTCGACCACGCGCACGCTCAACACCGACAGGGCGCGCGCCAGATCCTTCGCAAGGCCGGTGATCTGACTGGCCTTCACTCCCGGCGCAGGGCTCAGCTCGAAGCGTGTCACCACGGGTCCCGGCTGTACGGCCACCACTTCCGCTTCGATGCCGAAGTCCTTCAGCTTCATCTCCACCAGGCGCGAGAGG
Organism: uncultured Steroidobacteraceae bacterium; assembly: GCA_964563075.1. GTDB lineage: Bacteria > Pseudomonadota > Gammaproteobacteria > Steroidobacterales > Steroidobacteraceae > 13-2-20CM-66-19. The sequence goes on from CAZLYG010000414.1 coordinate 450, forward strand.
GCCTCGAGGGCTTCGGGCGAGTACAGCGGCTCGCGCGTGGGAGGATCGTCGAGGAGCTTCAACGGCGGCAGCTCGTTCGCCTGCGGCGGATCGAACAGAGGTACCTGGCGCTCCTTCTCGACACGCTCGCTCTTCTCTACCTGCGGCTGGGGTGGCTCGATGCGCGGCGGCTGGCGTGCGGCGGACTTCTTCTGCTCCGTCTTCACGGCCTCCTTGCGGGCCTGGCGCCGCTCACGTCCCTCGGCCACATCTCTCCGGGTGGCCCATCGGGATCGGACCCAGCTCACGGCCTCCCAGGTCCCCGCGCCGATGCGATCCATGATCGTCAGCCAGGAGACATGGAATGCCAGCGACAGGCCGGCCATCCAGGCGGCGATCAGCAGGAGCGTCGCGCCCAGGAAATCGAGCCCTTGGGCCAGGCCATGACCGACCAGGCTACCCACGACGCCCCCGGCGGTCTGCCGCAGAGTGCCCGGGGACCAGTGCAGCGTCGTCAAGCCGCAACTGGCAATGAGCACCAGGACGAAACCCGCGACGCGCACGGCCGTATTCATGCGCGATCCGGCTTCCCCTTGAGTGCGACGCAGCAGCACCCAGCTCCACGCTCCCAGCAACACGGGGAACAGGAACGCGGGCCGCCCGAAAAGAAAGAACAGCACGTCGGCGAGCCAGGCACCGATCGGACCGATCCGGTTGTGAACGGTGGTGGAGCTGCCTGTGAAAGAGAACCCCGGATCTTCCGGGCTATAAGTGGCGAGCGCGACGAGCAGCACCAACGCAAGTACACCAAGGCCGATGACCGCGCTCTCGCGCAGACCGCGGGTGACAGCGGAAGTAAAGCGTGCCGGGGCGCGCGCTTGCGCGTGCGATTCAGCCAATCCTGGAAGCTCCTTATCTGTCCTCGGGCCCATTATAGGGCCTAGCCCACCTCCCCATCGGAAGGCTCCTTGCCTTGACACAATTGATAGTATGGGAGTGTCTCCCTCACGCGAAACTCATTGCATGACGACAGTCCGCCACAGCCGCCTGATCATCATCGGCTCCGGTCCCGCAGGCTATAGCGCAGCGGTGTACGCCGCCCGCGCCAACCGCCATCCCTTGCTGATCACCGGCGTGGAGCAAGGGGGCCAGCTCATGACCACGACGGAAGTCGATAACTGGCCGGGCGACGTGGAGGGCCTGCAGGGTCCGGGTCTGATGGAGCGGATGCGGCGCCACGCCGAGCGCTTCGCCACGAAGATCGTCAACGACCACGTCCAGTCCGTGGATCTGTCGCAGCGTCCCTTCAAGCTGGTGGGCGACTCACATCACTACACCTGCGATGCGCTCATCATTGCCACCGGCGCGACGGCCCGCTACCTGGGATTGCCCTCGGAGGAGAAGTATCGCGGGCGCGGTGTGTCGGCCTGCGCAACCTGTGACGGTTTCTTCTTTCGTGGCCAGCGCGTCGCGGTGATCGGTGGTGGGAACACCGCCGTCGAGGAAGCTCTGTATCTGTCGCACATTGCCAAGCACGTGACCCTCGTGCACCGGCGCGATCGGCTGCGAGCCGAGAAGATCCTCCAGGACCGGCTGTTTCACGAAGTGGCGGAAGGCAAAATGTCCGTCATCTGGAACCACACCGTCGAGGAGGTATTGGGTGACGAGCAAGGCGTCACCGGAGTGCGGTTGCACGCGGCTCACACGGGCAGCCACGTGAACGTGGAGGCGTCCGGAGTTTTCATCGCGATCGGACACACACCCAACACCGGGATCTTCAAGGGGCAGCTGGACATGCGCGAGGGCTATATCACCGTCAAGAGCGGTGTGCATGGCAACGCGACCGCCACCAGCGTGGCCGGGGTGTTCGCCGCGGGAGACGTCGCCGATCACGTCTATCGGCAAGCCATCACCTCTGCGGGGGCAGGCTGCATGGCCGCGCTGGATGCGGACAAGTACCTGGAAGCCCTGGACAGCTGAACCGGAGAGTGCACCGTTAAGAGGATGCGGAGCCGCGTCCACAAAACTATCGATGCCTTGCGTGCGTCCGAGTGGAACGCCCTCGGGGCCGAGCGCAACCCATTCCTGCGCCACGAGTTTCTGGCGGCTCTGGAGCACACGGGCTGCGTCGGCGTCCGTACCGGCTGGGAGCCCTGCTACTTCACCCTCGAGGACGATGCGGGACTGGCTGCGGCGGCCCCGGCGTTCATCAAGACTCACTCCTACGGCGAGTTCGTCTTCGATTTCTCCTGGGCACAGGCCTACTCGCGATACGGCCGCCGCTACTACCCGAAGCTCACGGCCGCCGTGCCCTTCACTCCCGCTACCGGGCCGCGTCTGCTGGTGCGGCCCGATGCGGACAGCCGAGCGCTCGCCGCACAGCTGCTGGCGGATATGGAAAGGTTCGCTGCGAGCCACTCGCTGTCCTCGGCGCACGCCCTGTTCCTGGACGAGCCCGCACGAGAGGCTTGCGAGAGCGCCGGCTGGCTGATGCGCCGGGACTGCCAGTTCCACTGGACCAACCGCTCCTATACCAGTTTCGAGGCCTATCTCGAGACCTTTACCGCGGACAAGCGCAAAAAAGCGCGGCGCGAGCGGCGGCGGGTCGCCGAAGCCGGTATTCATTTCGAGACGCTGTTGGGGAATGAGCTGGACGAGCCCGTGCTGGATCGGGTGTACGAATTTCACCGGGACACCTTCCTGCGCCACGGACACGAGGCGTACCTGACCAGAGAGTTCTTCAGCGAGGCGGCCCGCACGCTCGGCGACGCCCTCATGGTGAAGCTCGCCGTTCACGAGGGGACCGCGGTGGCGGCCGCGATCTTCTTCTGGTCGCCGACCGCGCTGTTCGGCCGGTACTGGGGCTCGGCCGAGGAGTACCACAGCCTGCACTTCGAGACCTGCTACCACCAGGGCATCGAGTTCTGCATCGAGCGCGGGATCGGCCGCTTCGAGCCGGGCACCCAGGGGGAGCACAAGGTCAGCCGTGGATTCGAGCCCACGGTCACCTGGTCGGCGCACTACATCGCCAATCGGGAGTTTCGCGCCGCCATTGCCGATTTCCTGGTGCGGGAAGGCCGCTCGGTCGATGCGTATGCGGAGGAGGTGCAGACGCATGTTCCTTATCGAGACCGCAGGGCTTCCGCTGGTGATGAGCCCGCATGAAAACCATTACGTGGCTCTCCCCACACGATGCCCCGGAATGGTTTCCACCTCTGGAGCAGGCGCTCGATGAGCCATCCGGACTGCTCGCCGCCGGCGGAGATCTGTCACCGGCACGGCTGCTGGCCGCCTACCGCCGGGGCATTTTCCCCTGGTACTCCCCAGGTCAGCCCGTGCTGTGGTGGTCGCCTGATCCGCGCGCGGTGCTGTTTCCGGAGGAATTCCGATGCCGGCGAAGTCTCGCGAAGACCCTGCGGAATGGCGGCTTTTCGGTCACGATCGATCAGGACTTCCCCGCGGTCATCGATTGCTGCGCGGCACCCCGGCCACACAGCCTCGGCACCTGGATCACCTCTGACATGCGCGCCGCTTATGTCGAGCTGCACCGGCTGAGGTTCGCTCACAGCATCGAGGCTCGCCGCAACGGGCAGCTCGTGGGAGGACTCTACGGGGTACGCCTCGGCGGGGTGTTCTTCGGCGAATCGATGTTCAGTGGCGAGCGGGACGCCTCCAAGGTCGCCCTGGCGCACCTGGTGCAGGTGTGCGGGCGCAACAGCATCGAGCTGATCGACTGTCAGCTGCCCTCCCGCCACCTGGAGAGCCTCGGCTCCCGGATCGTTCCCCGGGTGCAGTTCCAGGCTCTGCTGCGCAAGCTGATCCCGCCCCACCCCCTGGCGCAGCCGCTGGAGCGCGGCGCCGACACAATGGCGCAGTAAATTGCAATCCCGCAGCTCTTTATGCTGCAATTCGCGCCCCTCAGTCGTTAAGGGCTATATGTCGAAGGAAGACGCCATTCAGATGGAGGGCGAGGTCGTGGAGACCCTGCCCAACACCATGTTCCGTGTAAAGTTGAAAAACGGCCACGTCGTGACCGCGCACATCTCGGGAAAGATGCGCAAAAACTACATCCGCATCCTCACCGGGGATGCCGTCACCGTGGAAATGACCCCTTACGATCTGACGAAGGGCCGGATCATCTACCGCGGCCGCTAATGGAGCGGGTCGCGCGAAGCGCGATCCCGCTGAAGAGTTGGGGCGAAGCCCCTGAAAATACGGGGCGCAAGCCCCTAAGCAGTGACTTCCGGCAGGTTGGATGCGACACATTCCAGCTCGAGCTTCGATCCGTCCTTCGCCACCGACACCCGCACGTTGCCGCCACCCACCAGGCGCCCGAACAGCAGCTCTTCGGCGAGCGGCCGCTTGATGTGCTCCTGGATCACGCGCGCCATGGGGCGTGCGCCCATCTTCGGGTCGTAGCCCTTCTCGGCGATCCAGCGCCGGGCCGCGTCGTCGAGGGAGATCGACACGCCCTTCTGCTCCAACTGCATCTCCACTTCGACGATCAGCTTGTCGACCACCCGCTCGATGGTCACCGGGTCCAGGCCGCCGAACTGGATGACGGCATCCAGGCGATTGCGGAATTCCGGCGTGAAAATGCGCCGGATCGCCTCCATCCCGTCACTGGCATTGTCGGCGTGCATGAAGCCGATCGAGGGCCGGCTCATCTCCTGAGCCCCGGCATTGGTCGTCATCACGATGATCA
>CAZLYG010000415.1:0-5118 GCA_964563075.1 uncultured Steroidobacteraceae bacterium
AGGTGGCGAATCAGGTCGACGCGCTTCACGCCACCTCGATCTCCTCGCGGATGGAGCTGCGCATGTCGCGGATTTCGGAGGCGATCAGGACTCCCATGAACACGGCGGTGAGGCCGGTCACGACCAGGTTGAGGCGCGTCCGCAGCTTCATGGAGGAGTGCCTTCGAGCAGCGCGAAGACACCATGGTAGCAGTGCTGGGCGCACGCGCCTCGAAGCTCGGCGGTCGGCTCATGAAAATCATGAGGCGAGTTTCATGATCCTCAGCTGTCGGGCCTGCAGCGCGCTGCGCAAGGATGGCTTGCGAGGCGCGCCATCGCGCGGCGCAGCGCTCGATCCGCAGGGCTGGCGAGTCCGGCGGACCCCTGGCCACCCAACTGGAGCTCGAACATGAAATGGGAAACCCCGCAAGCGACTGATTTCCGGTTCGGCATGGAAATCACGATGTACATCGCCAATCGTTGAAACCGCCGATCGTGCCTGACGGTTTCAGGTGCCGCCGCGCGGAAGCCGGCGGCGCCTGACATTCGCAAGTCCCGGACCTGGAGCGAGCCCGACGCCGCACCACCGTGAAAATTCGCGTGCTCGGATCTGCCGCTGGTGGCGGCTTCCCTCAGTGGAACTGCAATTGCCGCAATTGTGCCGGCGTGCGTACCGGCGCAGTGCGTGCCCTTCCCAGAACGCAGTCCTCGATCGCAGTGACCGGCGACCCGGGCGGGTCCTGGGCACTGGTCAACGCCTCACCGGACATCCTCACGCAACTGCAGGCGAACCCCTTTCTGCAGCCAGGCCGCCGCTCTCGCGACACGGCTCTGGCCGCCATCGTCCTGGTCGATGGCCAGGTCGATCATACGACCGGGCTCTACATGCTGCGCGAGTCGACGCGCGCGTGGCCCTTGTGGTGCACGGATAGTGCGTATGCGGACCTCACGCGTGGCAACCCGATCCTTGAGGTGCTTGCTCATTACTGCGGCGTGGACCGCCATCGGATCGGTCTCGAAGGCGAGAGCTTCGCGATCGAGACCGTGCCTGGAGTGACCTGGCGGGCGTTGCCCGTCGCCAGTAAGCCCGCACCGTACTCGCCGAACCGCGAAGCGCCCCTGCCCGGCGACAACATCGCGCTGCTGATCGAAGCGGATGTGACGGGCCGCAGTGTGTTCTATGCACCCGGACTGGCACGGATCGACCCGAGAATCTGGCAGGGCATGCAGGCCGCCGCCTGCGTGCTCGTGGATGGAACGTTCTGGACGGACGATGAGATGGTGGCCCTCGGACTGTCCGGCAAGCATGCGCGCGACATCGGGCATCTTCCGCAGAGCGGCCCTGGCGGCATGCTGGAGTGGCTGGATCGCCTGCCCGCCACGACTCGCAAAGTGCTGATTCACGTCAACAACACCAACCCGATCCTCGACGAGGACTCGGCGCAGCGCGCCGAGCTGCAGCGGCATGGCGTTGAAGTCGCATGGGATGGCATGGAGATCGTGTTATGAGCGGGCCCGCGTGGAGCCGCGAGGAATTCGAGCGACGGCTGCGGGACAAGGGTCGCGCCTATCACATCCACCATCCATTCAACGTGATGCTCAACTCGGGCGCTGCTCAACCCGATCAGATCCGCGGTTGGGTGGCCAATCGCTTCTATTACCAGATCAGCATCCCCGTGAAGGACGCCGCCATTCTCGCCAATTGCGAGGACCGCGCGGTGCGTCGCAACTGGGTGCAACGCATTCTCGATCACGACGGCTACGGCGACGACCCGGGCGGCATCGAGTCCTGGCTGCGGCTTGCCGAGGCCGTTGGACTCGAGAGGGCACACGTCGAGGGGCTGGCTGAGGTTCTGCCTGGGGTTCGCTTCGCAGTCGACGCCTATGTGAACTTTGCGCGGCGTGCGCCGTGGCCCGAAGCCGTTTGCTCCTCCCTGACAGAGCTGTTTGCGCCGGAGATCCACAAGCAGCGGCTCGCGAACTGGCCGGACCGCTATCCGTGGATCGATCGCGCGGGGCTCATCTACTTCCAGAGCCGGGTCAGTCTCGCGCGCCGCGATGTCGAATTTGGCCTTGCAGTGACGCTGGATCGATTCACGACGCGTGAGCAACAGGAGCGCGCCCTGCAGATCCTGCAGTTCAAGCTCGATGTCCTATGGCAGATGAACGACGCAATGGCGCTGCGCTACGGAGTGAGCTCGTGAGCACGAGGGCCCTCAGGCCCTGCATCGGGCGAGGTTTCAGGCTGCAGTGGGAGCCGGCGCAAGGCGCGCATGTGCTGTTGTATCCGGAAGGCATGGTCAAGCTCAACGGCAGCGCCGGCGCCATCATGAGCCGCTGCGATGGAGAGCATACCGTCGAGGAAATCGTCGCGGATCTGGAGAGTACTTTCGGGGTGCGGGACCTGGCGGCCGACGTGACCGCATTCGTGGACATGGCGCTCGGGAAGAGCTGGCTGGAGATGCGCGAGTGAGTGCCAGGCCGGGGCCGCCTCTGTGGTTGCTGCTGGAGCTGACCTATCGTTGTCCACTGCATTGCGTGTTCTGCTACAACCCGACCGACTTTGCTCGCGTGGGGCAGGAGCTCGACACCGGGCATTGGATTCGCGTTCTGCGCGAGGCACGTGCGCTGGGCGCGGTCCAGCTCGGGCTGTCGGGCGGCGAGCCGCTCGCGCGCGATGACCTGGAGATCATCGCGACGGAAGCGCACGAGCTGGGGTACTACATCAATCTCGTCACTTCCGGCATCGGGCTCACCGAGCCGCGCATCCAGGCACTCAAGACTGCCGGTGTCGACCACATCCAGCTTTCGTTTCAGGACAGCACGCGGGAGATGAATGATTTCCTGAGCAGCACACGCACGTTCGAGCTGAAGTCGCAGGTCGCTGCGCTGATCAAGAAATACCACTATCCGATGGTGCTCAACGTGGTGCTGCACCGGCTGAACATAGATCACGTGGCGGACATCCTCGCCATGGCCGAGCGCATGGGCGCCGAGTACGTGGAGCTGGCCAACACCCAGTACTACGGCTGGGCGTGGTTGAATCGCACCCATCTGATGCCCAGCCGCGCGCAGCTGCAGCGGGCCGAGGAGGTGACGCAACAGTTTCGCGAGCGTGTCGGCGATCGCATGCGGATCTTTTTCGTGGTGCCGGATTACTTCGAGACGCGCCCCAAGGCCTGCATGAACGGGCTGGGTTCGGTATTCCTGACCGTGGCGCCCGACGGGTTGGCGCTGCCTTGCCATGCGGCCCGCATGTTGCCGGGTCTCGATCTGCCGAACGTACGCAACATGAGCGTGGAGTCGATCTGGTACGACTCGCTGGCCTTCAATCGCTTCCGTGGCGAGGCGTGGATGAAAGAACCCTGCCGCAGCTGCCCGGAACGTACACGGGATTTCGGCGGGTGCCGCTGTCAGGCGTTTCTGCTGACTGGAGATGCAGATAACGCCGATCCTGTCTGCGACCTCTCCCCGCACCATCAGATTGTTACAGATGCCGCAACACGGGCTGGGCTCCCCGGCCCTGTATCGCACGAGCGGCCACTCACCTTCCGCGACCACCGCATCTCCATCCCTTTGTCCAGGGACTAGACGTCGCGACCATGGACTGGCGCACGACCCCAGCACGCCTGTGCGAGACGCACTTCACAGTGGCCGTATGGGTATTTGCTATCTCATAACCGTTTGAGGGGCGCCGCTCGCGCGCTTCAGGGGGCCGAGGGGAAATTGGTGCTGCGACCGGCTCCCGGGGAACCTCAGGGGGTGGAGGGGGTTTCTAAGGTAAGGAGTCTCGTTGCTCGTGCGATGGCTTGATCGAAATGCTGCGTACGGGCTGATACTCTGCGTGATGGGCACTGCCCGGGCGCAGGAGACGATCGCCCGTCCGGATGTCGCTGCAGAAGTTGCTGCGCCGGCTGTTTTGCAGGGGGCCGATGCCCCGGCGAACGGCGTGCCGGATTCACCCGCGCCAACGCCACCGGCCCCCGCGCCAACGCCACCGGCCCCTGCGCAAACGCCACCGGCCCCTGGGCAAACGCCACCGGCCCCTGGGCAAACGCCACCGGCTCCCGCACCAACGCCACCGGCCCCTACGCAAACGCCACCGGGCCCGCCAACTCCGGTCGCTTCCAGCCCGGCACGGGTGAGCCCCGTCACCCCCATCGCCCCTGTGCCAAACCCGACGTTGCCCCCGCCTGCAGCCGTACCAGCCAGCGGCGACACCGTGCCGAGTCCATCGACGGGTCCCGAGCCGGACGCGGAGAAATATCACTGGCTGGATGTAGCGCGTCAGGAGGTCTACGAGGCGGTCTGGCATTCCTCGATGCGCGTCGACCGTTGGTTTGGATCCGGCGCTGGCGAGGACACTTACCAGAAGGGTGCGTATGGCAGCCTTACGCCGGCGCTGCTGTGGGACCAGTACAGCCACTTCAGGGAGCTGCTGCGATTCAGCGCCAACTTTCCGCTCCCCGCCATCGATCAGCGGCTGCATGCGTTCGTCGGGCGCGTCAACCCGGAGGAGTACATCAGCGAGCGCGACGAGCCATCGGGCGCCTTCCAGCGCCAGTATGGGCCCGCCACGGAGGACGAAACCATCTTCGGGCTCGCCTTCCACACACCTCCCAAGCAGGGCGGCTACTTCGACGCCGGTGCCGGCGTGCGGATCGCTCTGCCGATGGACCCTTACATCAAGGGCAGCTACGTGTATGAGCGCGGGGCTTCGGAAACCGGGCTGTTCTCGCTGCGCGAGACCGCCTTCTGGGATCGGCCTGACGGTTTCGGCGTCACGCAGCGCATAGACGCCGAACGCATCTATGACCTGCGTTGGCTGGTGCGCTGGACGGGCTCGGCGACCTACGCGCAGTTCTCCCAGGGGCTACGCGGCTACATGGCAATGCTTGCGATGCGCGGTTTCCCCGACCGCCGCGCGATCGCCATGGAGATCTCGATTGACGGGGCGACGGATGCGCCGGTGCCGCTGCATGACTACGGGTTGAAGGTGGCGTACCGCAAGGCGGTGTTGCGCCGTTGGCTGATCATGGAGCTGCGGACCAGCGTCGATTGGCCGAGAGACTTCGTTACGCAACGCCGCGGTTCCAGCTTCGGGGTCGGTATAGGCTTCGAGATGCTATTTGGCACCCA
>CAZLYG010000416.1:0-5088 GCA_964563075.1 uncultured Steroidobacteraceae bacterium
TCGCCCGCAGCTCATTCAGGAGCTCGAGCATCACCAGCATGGATTGATCGTCGTCCTCGCGGCGAAAACGCCAGACGGGCTCGATCTCGACGCGCATCAGTGCTTCCTGGTATCGACGAAATATGCACAACTGGACATATATGACTCTCCTGGAGAGGTGCCACCCTGGAATAGCCGTGCATATGTTTCGGCGTCCACTCGGCTGTCCAATGCATATTCCCTCGGCGGGCGATTTCCGTCTACTGTCGCGCAAGCATCCCGAGTGGCCTGAAGTACATATGCAGTCTATTTCATATACGGCAGAAGAGCGCGACGCCGTTCTGCAGGTCTGCCGGGAGCTCAAGTCCATCGCCGGGCCCCTGCTGCCCATCCTGCACGCGGTGCAAGCGGCGCTGGGGTACATCCCGGATGGGGCAGTGCCGCTGATCGCATCTGAGCTGAACCTGTCACGGGCCGAGGTGCACGGCGTAGTGAGCTTCTATCACTACTTCCGCAAAGAGCCGCCCGGGCGGCATGTCGTCCATGTGTGCCGTGCCGAGGCGTGCCAGGCACTCGGCGCCGGCAAGCTGGAAGCCCACGCCAAACAGTCACTCGGGATCGATTTTCACCAAACCACGCCGGACCGGACGATCAGCCTCGAGCCGGTCTACTGCCTGGGTAATTGCTCGCTCGGTCCCTCGATCATGATCGACCAACGGCTGCGGGGGCGGGTCTCGTCGGAGCGCTTCGATGAGCTCGTAGCGCAACTTCGGGCGGCCGCGACATGAGCCGGGTCAGGATCTTCGTCCCGGGGGATGCCTCTGCACAGGCCGTCGGCGCCAATGAGGTTGCTGCGCTGCTGTCGGATGAGATCGCTCGACGCAAGCTCGATATCGAGCTCCTGCGCAACGGTTCGAGAGGTCTCCTTTGGCTCGAGCCGCTGGTCGAAGTGACCACCGATCGGGGCCGAGTGGCCTACGGTCCGGTCAGCCCTGAGGATGTGGCGGGGTTGCTCGACGCCGGCCTCGCTCTGGGAAAGCCTCACCGGTTGTGTCTGGGATTGACCGAAGACATCCCGTACTTCAAGAACCAGGAGCGGCTGACCTTTGCTCGCGTCGGCATCACCGATCCGCGCAGTATCGAGGACTACATTGCGCACGGCGGCTACCGTGGCCTCCAGGCGGCATTGGAGCTCGAGCCCGCCGCAATCGTTGCCAAGGTGATGGACTCCGGCCTGCGCGGTCGGGGCGGCGCGGCTTTTCCCGCCGGTATCAAATGGAACACCGTGCTTGGCAGCCCCGCACCGCAGAAGTACGTCGTCTGCAACGCGGACGAAGGAGACTCGGGCACGTTCTCCGATCGCATGCTCATGGAAGGGGACCCGTTTGTCCTGATCGAGGGGATGACGATTGCGGGCCTGGCGGTCGGTGCAACGCGGGGTTTTATCTATCTTCGCTGGGAGTATCCGGACGCCGGGGTCGCCCTCGATGCCGCGATCGCAGCGGCCATAAAGGCGGGCTACCTGGGCGCCAACATCCTCGGCAGCGGCAAGACGTTCAAGCTCGAAGTCCGGCTGGGTGCCGGCGCGTACATCTGCGGTGAGGAGACCTCTTTGCTGGAGTCGCTCGAAGGCAAGCGCGGCCAGGTCCGGTTCAAGCCGCCCTTGCCGGCCATCCAGGGGCTGTTCGGCCAGCCGACGGTGATCAACAACGTCATCACGCTCGCCTCGGTGCCGATCATCCTGGATAGAGGGGCCGAGCATTACCGCAACTACGGAATGGGCCGCTCGCGCGGCACGCTTCCCATTCAGCTGACCGGCAATATCAAGCGTGGCGGCCTGATAGAGAAGGCCTTCGGCGTGACGCTGCGTCAGCTGTTGTACGACTACGGTGGCGGCTCGCTGAGCGGTCGGCCCATCCGTGCCGTGCAGGTGGGCGGCCCCCTGGGGGCTTACATGCCGGAGTCGCAATTCGATACGCCATTGGACTACGAAGCGTTCGCGCAGATCGGTGCGATGGTGGGTCACGGCGGAATCGTCGTGTTCGACGACACGGTGGACATGGCTGCCCAGGCGCGCTACGCGATGGAATTCTGCGCGATCGAGTCCTGCGGCAAGTGCACGCCCTGCCGCATCGGCTCGACCCGCGGAGTAGAGGTGATCGAGCGGCTGGTGGCCGGCATCGATCGCCCCAAACAGGAGCTCGTGCTGCGCGACCTCTGCAACACCATGACCTATGGGTCGCTGTGCGCACTGGGCGGGCTGACGCCGGCTCCGGTGCTCTCGGCCCTGAATCACTTTCCTGAAGATTTCGTGAAGCCCGCTGCCCTCCTGGCGGCGGCGAGCTGAGGCGAACCCAAGAGCATCGTATGTATTCTATTTCCGAGAGAGATTTCGGCACCCCCGCGCGGCAGAGCGCCAGGACCGCGACGCTCACGATCGACGATCGGGAGGTCACTGTGCCCGAGGGCACTTCCGTGATGCGTGCGGCCGCGTTGGCCGGGATTTCGATCCCCAAGCTGTGTGCGACCGACCAGCTGGAGCCCTTCGGGTCCTGCCGCCTGTGCGTGGTGCAGATCCAGGGAATGAAAGGAACGCCGGCCTCCTGCACGACGACGGTGGCGCAGGGTATGAAGGTCACCACGGAAAACAAGCTGCTCGGGGAGGTGCGCCGCGGCGTGATGGAGCTGTACATCTCCGATCACCCGCTCGATTGCCTGACCTGTCCCGCGAACGGCCATTGCGAGCTGCAGGACATGGCCGGAGTGGTGGGCTTGAGGGAAGTTCGTTACGGGTATGAGGGCGCCAATCACCTGCAGGCGCGCAAGGACACCAGCAATCCGTACTTCACCTTCGATCCCAGCAAGTGCATCGTCTGCTCGCGCTGCGTGCGCGCATGCGATGAGCAGCAGGGAACTCTCGCGCTGACCATTCAGTCGCGCGGGTTCGAGTCCAAGGTCGCCGCCAGCCAGGATCAGCCGTTCATGGACTCGGAATGCGTATCGTGCGGCGCCTGTGTGCAGGCGTGCCCGACGGCGACGCTCTCGGAAAAGAGCCTCATCGAGAAGGGCCAGGCCGAGCACAGTATCGTCACTACCTGTGCGTACTGCGGTGTTGGCTGTTCGTTCCGCGCCGAGATGAAAGGCGAGGAGCTCGTGCGCATGGTGCCGAACAAGGATGGCCATGCGAACCACGGACACTCCTGCGTCAAGGGCCGGTTCGCGATCGGCTATGCGACGCATCCCGATCGCATCGTGAAGCCCATGATCCGCTCGAAGATCACCGATCCCTGGAAGGAAGTGAGCTGGGAGGAGGCCATCGGCCATGCGGCCCGAGAGCTGCAGCGCATCCAGGCGCAATACGGCCGCGACTCCATCGGCGGCATCACTTCCTCGCGCTGCACCAACGAGGAGACCTACCTGGTGCAGAAGCTGATCCGCGCGGGCTTCGGCAACAACAATGTCGATACCTGCGCTCGCGTATGCCATTCACCGACGGGGTATGGCCTGAAGAACACCATCGGCGAGTCCGCCGGCACGCAGAACTTCGATTCCGTCATGCAGGCCGACGTTATTTTCGTCATCGGTGCCAATCCGACGGACGGCCACCCCGTGTTCGGATCGCAGATGAAGCGCCGCCTGCGCCAGGGCGCGCACCTGATCGTCGCGGATCCGCGCCGCATCGACCTCGTACGTACCCCGCACATCCAGGCCGACTACCATCTGCAGTTGCTGCCCGGCACGAATGTCGCCCTCATCAATTCGATTGCGCACGTCGTGGTGACCGAGGGACTGGTCAAAGAGGACTACGTTCGGGAGCGTTGCGAGATCGATTCCTATGAGCAATGGCGGGCGCTCGTCGGCGACCCGAAATACTCTCCCGAGGCCATGGAGAGTGTGACGGGTGTACCTGCCGCAACCCTTCGTGCCGCGGCACGGCTGTACGCCACCGGCGGCAACGGGGCGATCTATTACGGCCTGGGTGTCACGGAGCACAGCCAAGGCTCAACGATGGTGATGGGAATCGCGAACCTGGCGATGGCGACCGGCAACCTGGGACGCGAAGGCGTGGGCGTCAACCCGCTGCGAGGCCAGAACAATGTGCAGGGCTCGTGCGACATGGGCTCATTCCCGCACGAGTTCACCGCCTATCGGCATGTCTCCGATGATGGGGTGCGCAAGTCCTTCGAAGAAGCCTGGGGTGTCAGCCTCAGGAAGGAACCGGGTCTGCGCATTCCTAACATGTTCGAGGCCGCGCTCGATGGCGATTTCAAGGCCCTCTATATCGAGGGCGAGGACATCGCTCAGTCCGACCCGAATACTCAGCATGTCACGGCGGCGCTCACCTCCATGGAGTGCATCATCGTTCAGGATCTCTTCCTGAACGAGACGGCGAAGTTCGCACATGTATTCCTGCCGGGCTCGACCTTCCTGGAGAAGGATGGCACGTTCATCAACGCCGAGCGGCGCATAGGTCGTGTGCGCCGTGTCATGCGGCCGAAATCCGGCTATGCCGACTGGGAGATCACCCAGTTGCTCTCGAACGCCATGGGCTTCCCGATGAGCTACCGGCACCCTTCCGAGATCATGGACGAGATTGCGCGGCTGACACCCACGTTTCACAACGTCAGCTTTGAGCTGCTGGACAGAGTGGGTAGCGTTCAGTGGCCCTGCAATCCCGAGCACCCGCTGGGCACCCCCACGATGCACGTGGGAACCTTCGTGCGCGGCAAGGGCAAGTTCCTGCTGACCGAGTACGTGCCCACGCGGGAGAAGGTCAACGGCAAATATCCGCTCATTCTCACCACCGGCCGAATTCTCAGTCAATACAATGTCGGCGCCCAGACGCGCCGCACACCAAACGTTCAGTGGCACGACGAAGATCGCCTGGAGATCCATCCGCACGACGCGGAGCAGCGGGGAATCGCGGCAGAGGATTGGGTGGGTATCGCAAGCCGCGCGGGGGGAACTGTGATGCGGGCACACGTCACCGACCGGGTTCAACCCGGGGTGGTCTATACCACTTTCCATTTCCCGGACTCGCGCGCCAAAGTCATTACGACCGATAACTCGGACTGGGCGACCAACTGCCCGGAGTACAAAGTGACGTCC
>CAZLYG010000417.1:0-5047 GCA_964563075.1 uncultured Steroidobacteraceae bacterium
TCGCCGAATTCGAGCCTCTGATGCCACGTGAAGGCGAGCCGCGCCTGGAGGAACTCGCCGTCACCCTGATCGCCCGAGCCAATCAGCTGGGCGGCCAGCTACACCCGAACGTGCGCGCCAGCATCGGAGATCTCGTACGCTCGATGAACTGCTACTACTCCAACCTTATCGAGGGGCATAACACGCACCCGCGGGATATCGATCGAGCGATGGCGGATGACTACTCGCGCGACCCCAATAAACGCGCTCTGCAGAAAGAGGCGCGGGCCCACATCGAAGTGCAGCGAATGATTGACGCGGGGCAGGATCCGCAGGACTCCCCCGTCAGCACTCGATACCTGAAGTGGCTTCACTACGAGTTCTGCCGGCGTCTACCCGAGGAGTTGCTGGTGTTGCGGCACCCGCGCACCGGTCAGGAGGTGGCGATCAAGCCGGGTGAGCTTCGCGATGGAGAAGTCGAGGTGGGCCGTCACTTACCGCCGCCGGCAGACGAAGTTCCGCAATTTCTCGCACGGATGGAAGAGGCCTACGATCCAGCTCGCCTTTTGCCAACGCGACGCCTGATTGCGGTCGCGGCGGTTCACCATCGGCTTCTTTGGGTCCACCCTTTCTACGATGGCAATGGTCGCGTGGCGAGGCTCGTTGCACATGCGATGCTGCTGCGTTGCGGCGTCGGTTCGAGCGTCTGGTCAGTGGCCAGGGGCCTCGCCAGGAAAGTCGAGCACTACAAGACCGCCCTCATGCTGGCCGACGAGCCACGACATGGGGACCTCGACGGCCGAGGCGCGCTCTCCGAGGAGCGCCTGCGAGAGTTCTGCGACTTTTTTCTGGGAGCCTGCGTCGATCAGATCGACTTCATGGAGTCGCTCCTGCAGCCCTCCGAGCTCATGCGTCGCATCAAGCTGTACGTGGATGACGAGGTCTCTGCACGTCGGCTGCCGAGAGGCGCAATCGGGTTACTCCGGGAGGCGCTGCTGGCGGGTGAGGTGGACAGAGGACGGGCCGGAGACC
This sequence comes from uncultured Steroidobacteraceae bacterium, assembly GCA_964563075.1. Lineage (GTDB taxonomy): Bacteria > Pseudomonadota > Gammaproteobacteria > Steroidobacterales > Steroidobacteraceae > 13-2-20CM-66-19. The sequence continues at coordinate 1,012 of CAZLYG010000417.1, forward strand.
TGAGTGGGTACCAGGAGCGACGCGGGCGGGAGATTCTCGCAGAGTTGCTCAAAGTGGGACTGTTGGTTTCCCAGGGTCCACGTGCGCCGGTGCGGCTGGGATTCCCGATTGATGTGGCGGAGCGGTGGTTTCCGCGCCTTTATCCTGTGGACTAGGAGTTGCTTTGTGACTGGAAGCCTCATAGGCACGCGCCTGGAAAATGACTTCGTCATTGAGTCTGCGCGAGTGCCGAGTCCCACGGCAACCGGCAGCAGGCATTCGACCGGGTACATCGCGCGAGCGAGCGACGGACGGCAGGCCTTTGTCAAGGTGCTCGACACGACAATCGATCGGGGCGCGCCTGATCCCATCGCGGACCTCAAGGCTCGCGTCGATGCGTATTTCTACGAACGCAGTCTCCTCGAAAAAACGCTTGCGCGAAAGATGAGCCGGATTGTCCGGGCTATCGCCTCGGGCGAGCTCGCAACGCAAGAACAGGCGGGCGGCAATCCGACGTATTACCTCCTGTTCGAGCTTGCTGAAGGGGACCTGCGCGAGCACGTAGAACTCGATCGCCAGTTTGATCTGGCCTATCGACTTCGCGTGCTTCATCAGGCTGCGACGGGTCTTCAACAGTTGCACTTTTCTCAGATCGCGCATCAGGACGTGAAGCCATCGAATGTCGTGACCTTTGCGCAGAAGGGCATCAAGCTTGCGGACCTCGGTCACGCCCACGACAAAGCCCGTCCTCGCCCAGGAAAGGAACGTCTGATCGCCGGCGACCCCGCGTACGCCCCACCGGAACAGTTGTACGGTTATGAGCTCGCCGACTGGAGCACGCGGCGATTTGCGCCCGACCTCTACCAGCTAGGCAGCCTCGGAACCTTTCTCTTTACTGGCGTAAGTGCAACCCTGCTGCTGGGCGGGCAGCTGCGCCCCGAGCATCACTGGGATGTCTGGCTCGGCGGACAATATACGGACATCCTTCCTCATCTCATCGAAGGCACAGAGGCAGTGCTGGATGAAACGGCGGATACCATCGATGAGATCGTGCGGCCCGAACTGGTGAATCTGTTGCGGTACCTGCTGGCTCCCGATCCGGAAAGGCGAGGTTACCCGGAGAATCTCGCCGGCGCCGGCGCCCGCTTCGGCCTTGAGCGCTTCGTCTCTCGTTTCAACGTCCTTGCTGAGCGGGCCGAGTGGTCCCTGCGAGCAAAGGTTACCCGGTGAGCACCTTCGCCCGCGACGAACGGCGCCGTGTCGTCCCGCGATGGCGGTTCCTGTCGGATCGGGGACAAGCAGCAGAGCTTTGCGGTGACCCGCGTTTGTCCAGGAAACCCGACTACGATCCCGCTTACCTGACACAGCGAATCCTGGATTGGACCGAAGCGCGCAGTTACGCGACGGCGGCCGATCTTGTGAGCGGTGCTTTGGCGACCGGAGTGCCGACAAAGGCAACGGACGCAGCCCGATTTCTCCTTGAGGGCCACGATCATGTAGCCCCTGGAGCGGTGAAGCTCGCGCGGCAATGTTTGGGCGGGCTTTCCGATTTGTCCGCCGCACCCAGCTTGCAGCGCTCGCTGTTGTTGGCACCCGATCTTACGAGTCGCTCACGCGCGACCATTCGTACAGCCCGGCAACGTATCAGTCGCAACCCCCGCAACGTAGAGGCCTGGCTGGACATGTCCCGCGCGTATGCCATCCTCGGGCAGAAAGAGCTGGCGGAACGCGCCATGGAGCATGCGCTGATGGTCGCACCGGACCATCGTGTTGCTTTACGCGCGGCCGCCAGGCTGTACGTCCACCTCCACGATTTCGAGCGCGCAGCGCGGCTTCTGTCTCAGCATCCACGCACTCGGGGCGATCCCTGGCTTCTCGCATCCGACATCGCCATTTCATCGATCATCGGTCGAACGTCCAAGCACATGCGGTCGGCGAGCTCGCTGGTGCAGTCGGAGCAGCTCCCGCCTTCCCATCTGTCTGAACTTCACAGTGCACTGGCCACAGTCGAGCTCGATCGAGGGGATTTCCGCCATGCCCGACGTCATGCGAGGCAGAGCCTCATCGCACCGAACGACAACTGTGCCGCGCAGGCTAGATGGCTTGCCGTCCGGTTGCCACAGATCGTCGTGACAGAAGAGGCCTTCGAGCTCGCGCAGTCCTACGAGGCCCGCTGCTGGCGTGCTATGCGTGAGGGGAACTGGAGTGGTGCTCTGGGAGAATCCCACGCCTGGCTTCTGGATGAGCCCTACTCGGGCAGGCCCGCGGTCATTGGCTCGTTTATTGGAATTACATTGACGGAGGACTATGCCTTTGGCGCGGCCTGTGCGCGAGTGGGCATCCAGGCGGACCCGACTAACCGGACGTTGCACAATAATCTGGCTGTTGCCCTGGCGTATGAGGGAGATCAGGCCGAGGCAGAGGTGCAGTACGGGCTCGTACGGCGCCATTTTGACGACGAGTATCCGGAGTACGTCTTCGAGGCGACTGGCGGCTTGCTCAGGTTCCGCGCCGGAGACACCGCTGCGGGCCGGTCGAAATATGCACGCGCAATCGAGCTCGCACCCCACCCCATGCGGAGCAGGGTCTTGGCCTATTGGTTGCGAGAAGAGCTAAACGTTTCGCCGAGTGCGGCCGCCGAAGCGCTCGCGCTATGCGATAAGGCGCAGATCTTTGCCAAAGGTGACTCGTTTACGATCCGACTTATCGAGCTGGTGCGTGCACGCGCGAACACGCTGCGGGATGTTATGCAGCAGGTGAGTGCCCTGCCCAAGGCGACACTGCTGACCGAGCCAAATCGAATGGCATCGCTGATCAAAGCCGATGATGCTCAGTAGAAGCTCAATCACGGTGAGTACACGTCGCGCAGTTCTTCAATCGGCGTGACGTACGCAGAGAGCTGCCGATGCCCAACAAACTGATAGAACGCCGGTACCTCGAGCTTGCCTTGAAGGCCCTCGCCCTATGGCCCCTCGATTGCATCCAGGAGTCGGAGACTCCCGACTTTCTGATTCCCTTGGACAAACTTCTGGGCGTAGAAGTCACTGCCTTTTATCTTCCCGAACCCCAATCCGAGCAACCGCATCAGGCCCGCTATGCCATGCAGCGGTTGGTCGTGGAACAGACACGGCGGATCTTTCGTAGACTGGGCGGCCATGCCGTCTACGCCACGTTCTACTTTGCTTCCGGCCACGCCATCACAAAAGAAAGAGCGTACGATCTTGGGGCTCAGATCGCCCGCGAGTTGTATGCGCAGTATCTTCCGCGTCGCGTTGACGAGCAGACTGTCCAAATCCACACACAAAGATTCCCCGAATTACTGTCCATCACCATCCACGGTAGTGTCGACGGCCACGATGAGCTCTGGCACCCCGCGGTCGCAGGTTGGGTAGCGCCGGTCACCGTCCGGCAGGTACAAGACGTCATCGAGCGGAAGAGCAAGCGACTGCCAGCAATACGAGGACGGTGCGACACCGCCTGGCTTCTCATCGCGAACGACGTATTCCGCACGTCTGCTCCTTGTGAGCTGACAGAAGAGGTGCGCAGGCATCCGTTTGAGTCTCCGTTCGATCGAACGGTGTGGCTCGAATCGCCGCACGTATACGACCTGGGATGCGCCGCGACTCCTGACCCGCTAGACGGATGACAGAAGGGAGACTGCATTGCAGACGGAACAACTGAGACGCCGCTGGTTACACACTTCCTACTCTGCAACTGTCGTGGTGAGGCGAGGGGGTTGGAAGTGCCGCCTCAGAGGGTCTTCCGCCGGGCAGTTCAAGCCATCCGCGATGTTTTCGAGATTGGCAAGACTGATGTTTACGGTCCCCTGTTCGACGTTGCTGATGTAGCTCTTGCTGTACCCGCAAATCTCCGCCAGAGCGTGCTGAGTGTAGCCTCGCGCCGCGCGCAATCTTTTCAGGTTGATCATGAGCCGCCAGAGTATTTCCGGGGTTGGCTTTCGGTGTTTTCGTTTCATTTGGCGTCTTCGTGGTTATGGTAGTCAGCGTCGGCTCGCGAGCACGATGTCACTACGGTCGGCAGTCGGCGGAAGTCGGGC
>CAZLYG010000418.1:0-5040 GCA_964563075.1 uncultured Steroidobacteraceae bacterium
CGGCACCTTGACCAACCGGCGCAGCAGCCGGGCCGTCAGCGCTCCCAGGCGATAGGCAACGACCATCGGACGGCCGGTCAACAGCGTTTCCAGGGTCGCAGTTCCGGAAGCGACTATCGCTGCGTCCGCGGCCGCCAGCACTCGTTGCGCCTGACCGTCGACGCGATCGATCGGCGGCATGTTGGGCATGGCTGCCAGCGTTGCCTCGAATCGACCGCGTACGCGGGCAGAGGCCATCGCCGCTACGAAGCGAATCTCAGGTCGCTGCGAGGCGATCCATGCCGCCGCCGCCACGAAGTCGGCGCCGAGGCGTTCGACCTCTCCCATCCGGCTGCCCGGCAGCAGAGCGACGACAATGGCCTCGCGTGGCAGCCCCAGCGCCGCACGCGCCGCATCGCGATCTACATCCAGCGGTATCTGATCCGCCAGCGGATGGCCGACGAACTCCGCGTGCATGCCGTGGCGCGAGTAGAAGTCCGCCTCGAACGGCAAGAGGCACAGCACCAGATCGCAACAGCGCCCGATGGTGCGTACGCGGCCCTGTCGCCAAGCCCACACCTGAGGGCTGACGTACTGGACGGTTTTCAAACCGCTTGCCTTGAGGCGCTTGGCCAGCCCCAGGTTGAAATCCGGGACATCGATGCCGACGAACACGTCAGGCCGTTCCTGTTCGAATCGCTCCGCGAGCCCCCGGCGCAGCCGCAACAGTCGCGGCAGGTGCTGCAGCACCTCGAACAAGCCCATTGTCGAGAGCTCGTCCGAGGACACCCAGACCTCGCAACCAGCTGCGGCCATCTTTGGTCCGGCCATGCCGAAGCAGCGCACGTCAGGAACGCGTGCTCGCAACGCGGTGATCAGAGCTGCGCCCAGCTGGTCTCCCGAGGACTCGCCGGCAACGATGCCGACCCGCAGAGGGGGGGGCCGCCCCTCTTGCTCATCGGGGCCCATCGGGGCTCATCGCACCAGGCTGCGGGTGGAAGTCCCGATGAACTCCACGAAGAACTGAACCTCCGGCTGCGTCTCGCCGAGCGCCCGCAGCTTGTCGACGGCATCGCTGAGCTTGAGGTCGGAGCGATAGAGGATTCGATAGGCCTCGCGGACGTTGCGGACCTGCTCTTCCGTGAAGCCCCGGCGCTTCAATCCGATCGCGTTGATTCCGTGGGGCTCGGCCGGGTTGCCGGCCACCATGACATACGGGGGTACGTCTTGCGTTACGATGGTGCCGCCGCCGGTGAAGGCGTACGCGCCAACCTTCGCGAACTGGTGTACCGCCGTCAGACCGCCGAGGGTGACGAAGTCGCCGATCTCGACGTGCCCGGCGAGCGCCGAGCAGTTGGCGAACACGACGTTGCTGCCGACCACACAATCGTGCGCGACGTGCGAGTACGCCATGAACAGATTGTCGTTGCCGATGCGAGTGACACCCTTGTCGTGGGTCGTGCCGCGGTTGACGGTGCAGCTCTCGCGGAACACATTGCGATCGCCGATCTCCAGGCGCGTCGGCTCCCCCTGGTATTTCTTGTCCTGCGGAGCATCGCCAATGGAGGCGAACTGGAAGATGCGGTTGTCGGCGCCGATACGTGTCGGACCGTTGATCACCACATGGGGAGCCACGATGGTGCCGGGACCGATCTCGACGTCCGCCCCGATTACGGAGAACGGTCCAACGGTGACATCTGCCGCGAGACGTGCCTGCGACGATACGACGGCCCGGGGGTCGATCACTTGCCAACCTCCGGTGCGACCATCATTTCCGCATGAGCCACTTCCAGCTCGCCCACGTGCGCGGCGGTGGCAAAGCGCCAGATACCCTTGAAAGCGCGCTCGACGGTGGCCGTCAGCAGCAGCTGATCCCCCGGCTCGACCGGCTTGCGGAAGCGGGCCTTGTCGATACCGACGAAATAGAACCGGGTCTGCTCGTTCGGCGTGACCCCCGCGCTGACGAATGCGAGGATGCCCGCGGCCTGCGCCAGCGCCTCGATGATGATGACGCCGGGCATGATCGGACGGCCGGGGAAGTGGCCGGGAAAATACGGCTCGTTGAAGGTGACGTTCTTCAGCGCACGGATGCGCTTGCCCGGCTGACACTCCAGCACTCTATCCACCAGCAGGAAGGGATAGCGGTGCGGGAGCAGCTTCAGGATCGCATTGATATCCAGCTGCACGGCATCGATGGACTTCTCGTCAGTCATCTTCCTCATCCTGGTCGGGCAATTCTCCGGCGCGGCGTTCGAGTTTCTTGAGCCGGTCGGCGTAGCGGCCGAGGCGTTTGAAGTGGGCGACGAGTCGCCGCCAGGTACGGGCATCCTCAAACGGAATGCCGCTGGAGTATACCCCCGGCGCGGTGATCGAATGGCTGATCATCGAGGTGCCGAGGATCGTCACGTCATCGCAGATGTCCAGGTGGCCGCCCATCGCCACCATTCCCGCAATCATGCAGCGGGCGCCGATGGTGGTGCTGCCGGAGATTCCGGTACACGCCGCGATTGCCGTGTGCGCACCGATGCGCACGTTGTGTCCGATCTGGATCTGGTTGTCCAGCTTCACTCCCTCATCGAGCACCGTATCCTCGATCGCACCGCGATCGACGGTCGTGTTGGCGCCGATCTCCACGTCCGAGCCCACTCGCACGGAGCCGATCTGCGGCACCTTGACCCACTTGCGGGCCTCAGGCGCGAAGCCGAAGCCGTCCGCGCCGATGACGCAGCCCGGATGCAGCAGACACCGGGGTCCGATCTCCACACCGTGACACAAGGTCACTCGGGCGACGAGCCTCGCGTCCTCGCCGATCTTCACCTCGTCCTCGATGACGCAATGGGCACCGATGACCACGCGCGCGGCGACAATCGCACGCTCGCCGATCACACAGAGCGGACCAATGTGGGCGGACGGATCGATGCGCGCGCTGTCGGCAACCACGGCCGTGGCATGCACACCCGGGGGCACCGCCGGAGGTGGATTCAGGAGGGCTGCGATGCGCGCATAGGTAGCGAAGGGATTGGCGCAGACAAGGGCCGCTACCGGACAATGCGCTGCGCTTGCGGAATCGAGAATAACGGCCGCCGCCTGCGTCTCGGCGAGCTGTTGGCGATAGCGGGGATTGCCCAGGAAAGAGATCGAGCCGCCGTCGGCGTTTCCCAGCGGGGCAACGCGCTCGATGCTCGTGTCAGGATTGCCCCGCAGCTCGCATCCGAAGCGGACCGCGAGCTCTCCCAGCGAGACGGACATGTTGGCGGCCCGGAGGCTTAGAAGCCTGTCCGGTCCACGCTGCGCCAGCGCGTCATTTGCCCTGCGGCCTGGCCGGCGCAGCGGGCTTGGCGGCCCCCGCCGGTGAAGTCTTCAGTGCCGCGAGGATCTGCGGCGTGATATCGATCGCCGGAGTCGCATAGATGACCCCGTCGGCGACGACGAGATCGTAGTTCTGCGCCTTGGCGTAGTTGCGCACCACCTCGATCAGCGTGCGCTGCAGACGCGACATCTCCTCGTTACGGCGTGCGTTGAAGTCATCCTGCGCTTCGCTCTGTTTGCGCTGCAGGTCGCGGTAGCTGTCGCGCAGATCCTTCTCCGCGCGCGCGCGCTGGTCCTCGGTCATGGTGGCGCCATCTTTCTGCAGCTTGTCTTCCTTGGCTTTCAGGGTCTGCTGCTGGTTCTGCAGGTCGCGCTGCCGCGGCGTGAACTCGTTGCGGATCTCTTCCATCGCCGACTTCGCCTGCGGCGACTCTTCCGCCAGCCTGCCGTAGTCGACTACGCCGATCTTGAGCTCCGCCGCCCACGCCGGCCCGGCGGACAAGCCAACCCATGCGCCGCCGATTGCAGCCAGCGCCCAAAGGCTCGATTTGCAGTTCACGGAAATACCCACCTCGCAATAACCCCTGAGATGCGATCTTCTAGAACGCCTGGCCGACGGAGAACTGGAAGCCCTCGGTCTCATCGCCCCAGCTGCACTTGGTCGGGCACTGAGTGCCGTCATCCGCGTGCCTGGCGTTCAACGGAATGCCGTAGCTGAACCGGAAGAGACCCAGGGGAGCCAGCCACTCCACCGCCAGGCCCGCAGAACGCTTCAGACTAGCATAACTCGGCTTGTAGGAGACTGGGGTAACCCCGTCGACGCCGTAGAACGGCGTATTGTCCGTCTCGAAGATGCCGCCCATATCGAAGAACAGGCTCACCCGGGCGCTCTGGCGCCATTTCGCGGGGATCGGCAGGATCAGCTCCGACTGGCTGGTCACCCGCATGTTGCCGCCGTAGGGGTTGCCGAACTGGTCGCGCGGCCCCAGGAAGCTTTCACGGAAGCCGCGCACCGAATCGGGACCGCCGCCGAAGAAGTTCTTGTAAGGCGGCAGTCCGGTGGTCTTGCCGAACGCACCACCATAATCCACGGCGTCCAGGAGCGAGATCGTCCAGGGACCATAGATCGGGATGTACTTGCGGAAGCTGATGTCTCCCACCCAGTACTCCACCTCGCTCCCGGGGATGGTGGCGGAGGCGCTCACGGTGAGATGCGTGCCGCGGTCGGCGAACAGCGTGCGGTTGCGCGTGTCGTAGTCCCAGCCGAGCTGGCCCTCGGCCACCTTGAACCTCGAGCCCACGAACAGGTACTCGGAATTGGTGGCGTCGTCGTGGCCGATGCGCGAGTAGGACTTGCCGTTGTGCTGCACCCAGTTCACCGCCTGGATGGCGCTGCCGAGGGTGCTGGTGAGCAGCTCCGAGCTGGTCAGCGCGATGCCGAAGCGGAAGTACTGGAAGTCGTTGATGATCGGGTAGGCGTAGCTCAGGCCGAGACTGATCTGCTTCGAGCTGAAGTCCGAGGAGTGCGACACGAACTGCGTGACGTCGCTGTAGGTCAACGACACCGTGCGCTGCAGATTGTCGATCGTGGTGTACGGGTTGGTCTGCGAAATGTTGTAGACCTTGCTGTAGATGCCGGTGTTGAGATCGATGGCAATGCGCTCGCCGCTGCCCAGCCAGTTGGCATCCACGTACTGCCCGTTGAGCTGCGCGCCGAAGGACTCGGAATAGCCGATGCCGCCGCTCAAGGTG
>CAZLYG010000419.1:0-5034 GCA_964563075.1 uncultured Steroidobacteraceae bacterium
TGTGCTGCATAAGAACGCGGCGGCGGAGGCTGCGCTCGGTGAGCTCTTCGAGGTCCACCGGGGGCGGCTGACGGAGTACACGCGACTCGCCTCGAGCGTAAAGCTCCCCGATCTCACGCGCGAGGGATTCACCGACCTGTACCCGCTTCTGCCCTACCAGATCGATCTCATTATCCAAATCGTCTCGGGACTGCGCCTGCAGGGGGGCGCGAGCAAGCACGTGGGCGGTGCCAACCGGACGATTATCAAGCTCGCCCAGCAACTTCTCATCCACCCCGGCGTGGATCTCGCCTCCGCCCCAGTGGGAGATCTTGCGCGTCTCGATCAGGTCTACGACCTCATCGAGACCAACATTGGCTCCGAGATCCGCGCCAAGATCGCGACCATCGGCCGGCAACTGACACACCCGCTGGCTCAACCGGTGGCGAAGGCCATCTGCCTGCTGCAGTCGGTGCCGAGCGTGCGCCGCACGGCGGAGAACCTCGCTGCGGCGCTCCATCCGGCGGTCAGCGCCGACTCCCAGCTCGCCTCGGTCCGGGAAGCTCTGCGCGAGCTCGAGGCGGCACACCAGGTCCGTCAGAGCGAGGACGGCTACCGGATTCCGACGCCCGCAGAGGATGACTGGGAGCGCGTTCGTAACGGCATCGGCCCCAAGCCTGGGGACACGCACCGGCTTTACGCCGAGGCGCTCGGCAGCTTCTGGCAGCCCCAGCCTTTTCATACGCTGCTAGAGGCGAAGATATTCAAGGCAGGCCTCGCTCTCCACGGCCGCGACCTGGTGAACGGCGATGTCGCCTTCCAGTTTCACCTTGCCGAGGACGGCAAGGATTTCGATGGGCTTGCGGCCGAGCTGCGCTCACGAAGTCAGCAGGAGCGCAAGCAAGTGTTCTGGGCCGTAGCACTCAACGACGCGATCGACCATGAGACCGTCCAGCTCTTCCGGTCCCGAGAAATGCTCGCTCGCAAGGAGCGCGAGGCCAAGGGCGAGGACACGCTCAAACTCATCGCCGACGAGCGCGTGCGCCAGAGCCGACACGCAGGCGAGCAGCGCCGGCTGCTCCGGGCGGCCTGTCTCGCCGGCCGTGTTTACTTCCGCGGCAAGGATCGCAGTCCCGATGACCGGGCGGTAGAAGTCGGCAAGACGGTGAGCGAGATTCTCGGTCAGGTGCTCCCGGAGGTGTTCGATCGCTTCCAAGAAGCGGCAGCCAAGCCGACAGAGGCCAAGCGGGGACTTGATGCGCTGCTCGCAGCCGAGAGTCTGCAGGGGTTGCCCGCGGTGTTTCTGACACTGCAGCTCCTGCGCGACGAGAGGGGCAAGCCCGTTTTCCGCGTCGAGAGCGGACCCTTGCGGGAGGTGCTCGATCGCATCGAGGACCGCGCCAACTACGGCGATACCGCAAGCGGGCGCTATCTCGCCGAGGAATTCATGAAGGAGCCCTTCGGGTGGGAGTTCGAGGTGGTACGCCTCCTCGTCCTGTCGCTCCTGCGTGCTGGCCGGATCGAGGCGACGAGTAAGGGCCAGACCTTCGATGCCGTGTCCGCTCTCGAAGCCCGAGAGACCTTCTCCAACAACAACCTCTTTCGGCAGGCGACCTTCCGGCCGAAGAAGGGACTGGAGTACGAGGAGCTCGTCAAGGCGGCGCAGGCATTCGAGGATACCTTCGGCAAGGAGGTGCGCGACATCCACGGAGTCTCCGCGGAGCTGCGCATGGCGGTCGGAGATAGGCAGGACGCGGTCGAATCGGCCTTGTCCCTCCTCAAGACGGGACGGCTTCCAGGCTCCGGTTTCCTCGATCGCGCGCTCGGCGAGATGAAGGCTATCCTCCGGGGCTCCGACGAGAACGCCATCGGTGCATTCAATGCGGGCCACCGCGCCCTCAAGGAGGCCATTAAGCGCGCCGCGGAGCTCGAGCAGACGCTCACGGAGCCTCGCCTTCACGACCTCGAGCGCGCCCGTCGCGCGTTAGAGATCGCCTGGCCGGTCTTGCGGCAGGAGCCCGGCCTTGGCCCGGAGCTCAGTTCGCGAGCGACCCAGTTGACTGACCTCCTCGAACGAGAGACCTTCTATCGAGACCTGCCGGCCATTGAGCAGCACGCGCGTGCCATCGAGCTTGAGTATGCTCGGCGATTCGAGGATGCGCAGCAGGCTCGGCGGGACGCTTACTCCAAGGCCTATGAACAACTCACTCGCACGCCGGGATGGCCGGATCTCTCGCCTGAGACTCAAACGACGGTCGCCGCGGCGATCCTCGCGGGCAAGGAGCCGTTGCCACACAACGCGCCGCTCGCGCTTCTTCGCTCGGAGCGCGATGCTTGCGAGGGCCGCCTGAAAAATGCGATCCGCAGAGTACAGGAAATCGTCGAAGGCGAGCGGCTCGCCACCGTGCAGGTGGAGGCTTATTTCGGTGACGGGATCGAGAACCTGGAGCAGCTCGATGAGGCGCTGAAGGGGCTCAAGGAGGAGTGCACGCGGCTCATCGGCGCCGGCAAGAAGGTCACGCTCTCGTGACGGCCCGCATAGATCTCGATCAGCTCGCACGGCGGGAGAGCGAGCAGACGGAGTGGAAGGAGAACGTCGCCGACGTCAACGACGTGGTCGAGACGCTCTGTGCGTTCGCGAACGACCTGCAGAACTTGGGCGGTGGATACGTCGTCTGCGGTGCTAAGGAAGAAAAGGACGCGCACGGCTTTCCGAGGCTCGCACGCGCGGGGCTCACCGCGGCACGCCTGCGGGAGGTCGAGAACACGGTGCTCGCCCGTTGCCGCGACCGGGTTTCCCCACCGCTCGCACCGCTTGTCGAGGAACTCGAGTCGGATCATCCGGACCGGCGCATCCTCGTATTCGTGCAACCGGCCACCGGTTCCGCGCACACATTCCGGCGCAACCAAGAGGGCGCCAAGCACTTCGTGCGCGTAAGTCGTGCGACGATCGAGGCGCGCAACGGCCTGCTCAAGGATCTCCTCGTGCGCAAAGGCGCCCTCGAGCCCTGGGACCGCAGGCCCTGCAACGGCGCCACGGTCGCAGATATCGACCTCTTGAGCCTGCGCGATGCACTCGAGCGTATGGGGGTATTCACGCCCGATCGCGGCCTCGATCCGTATCTCGTGGAAGGGGTGCAGATCGCGCCCTTCGTGCCTTCGCTCTGCCTCGCGGAGCCGCTCTCGGGTGTGCTCCGGCCGCGCAACTTTGCAGTGCTGCTGTTCGGGCGCGAGCCGCAGCGCTTCATTCCGGGGGCGTTCTCGATCTACTCCGCATATCCGGGGCTCGATCGCACCGACCCCGTCGCCCGTCGATTCGAGATCCCGGGCACGCTTTTCGACCAGGCGCGGCGCCTGCGTGAGCTCCTCGACGCCGAGGCCGTGACGCTCTTCGACAAGACCAACCTCGAGTCACCCAATGCGGAAAAGTATCCGCGCAGGGCGCTGCAGGAGGCGATGATCAACGCTCTCGCCCACCGCGATTACGAACTGGTCGACCCTGCACGATTTACCTCTTATCGCGATCGCATCGAGTTCGTGTCGCCGGGTCCGCTGCCGATCGGCGTGACCATCGAGGACCTTCGCACCCGGGCCGTGACGCCGCGCTGGCGCAATCAGGCGCTCGCCTGGTTCCTGGCGCGCCTGCAGCTCGCCCAGGCCGAAGGCCAGGGCATCCAGACCATCCGCAGCACCATGATGGCGGTGGGCTGTCCGCCCCCTCTCTTCGACGCCACGGAAGTTTCAGTCACTTGCGTACTGCGCGCGCATCCGCGATTCGAGTCGGCGCGGCGCGAGAAGCATCGTGCCGGGACTCGCGCCGCCAAAGCGTCGCGAAAGAAGATTGCCCAGCGCCCTCGGAAGGCCAAAGGGCTTCTGAAGAAGACTACTGAAGCGAAGACGCCGGCAAAGCCTCGCCGTACGAAGGTGGGCCACACAGCTAGAAAGCCGAAGCGGAAAACGCGACGTGGATAAGGACACGCGTAACACCATCCAGGCTGCGACGCAGCGCGCGCGCCAGCTCCTCGAAAATGACTATGCCAGTCAACTCGAAGGTGACTTCGATGTGCGGCGCAACGGTGCGATAGGCGAGAAGCCCGGCCCCCATCTCTCGGCGCGGCAGGTCATCCAGCGCGATCGGGTCGTCGCAACCATCGAACACAAGCGTGGTTCGGGACTCGCAGCAGCGGATGCGGTGGCCGACTACCTCCGCGACGCCGCGTTCACGACCCTCAATCGCTTCGTTGCCTTGAAGATGCTTGAAGCTCGCGAGTTGGTCCAGGAATGCGTGACCAAGGGGGACGAGTCTGCCGGATATCGCGAGTTTCACGGTCTCGCGCCAGAGCTCCGGCTACTGTCGGACAGTGAGGGCTATCGCCTCTACATCGAGTCGCTCTTCGACGAGCTCTCCACCGAGGTGAAAGTCCTGTTCGACCGCCGCGATCCCGCCTCGGTGCTCTGGCCAAAGCGCACAACGCTCCTGCAGCTCCTTGAGATCTTGAACGCCACCGAGCTCGCCGGTGTTTGGGGTCAAGATGAGACCATCGGTTGGGTTTACCAATATTTCAACGGCTCCGATGAGCGCCGCCGCATGCGTGAGGAGAGCCAGGCCCCGCGCAACAGCCGCGAGCTCGCGGTGCGCAATCAGTTCTTCACGCCTCGCTACGTCGTCCAGTTCCTCACCGACAACACCTTGGGACGCATCTGGTACGAGATGCGGGGCACGAAAACGGAACTCGCGGAGCGCTGCGAATACATGGTCCGCAAGCCCGACGAGATTTGTTCTCGGCGGGAAAAGAAGGATCCGCGCGATATCCGTGTCCTCGATCCGGCCTGCGGCAGCGGCCACTTCCTGCTCTACGCTTTCGATCTCTTTCACACGATCTATGAGGAAGCACATGCAGACCCGGATTCTCCAAGGAGCGAAGCCACCGGACGGACGCTGACGGAGGACTTCCCTTCACTTGAGGAGCTTCATAGGGCGGTGCCTGGCCTCATCCTTGCGCATAACCTCCATGGCGTCGACATCGATGCACGCTGCGCCCAGATCGCACAGCT
>CAZLYG010000420.1:0-5032 GCA_964563075.1 uncultured Steroidobacteraceae bacterium
AGTCCCTGCTGAGGCTGCAGTACCCCGAAGCGAGCCTGCACCTGGTCGTCGTCGACGATGGCTCCGCGGATGACACCGCCGCCATCGCAGCCCGACTGGCCGCAGAAAACAGCCCCCGCATCACCCTACTCCGCGCACCGCCTCTGCCGCCGGGCTGGAAGGGAAAGCCGCATGCGTGTTGGCTCGGAGCGCAGGCCGCGTGCGCGCACGCAGGCAACGGAGCAAACCCGAAATGGTTGTGCTTCCTCGACGCGGACATGCGCGTGCAGCCGGCCCTGCTAGGCAGTGCGATCGAGTCAGCGACCAGCGACAACATCGACCTGCTGTCACTGACGCCGCGGCACGAGTTGCTGAGCGTGGCGGAGCGACTCATCCTGCCTTGCGGTCTGTACCTCCTCGGCTTCTCGCAGGACCTGAGGCGACTGCAGGCTCCGGGCAGCGAGGACGTCGTGGCGACAGGCCAGTTCATGCTGATGCGCCGCTCGGCATATGAGCGCACGGGAGGGCACGCCGCGGTGTACGCGAGCGTCTGCGAGGACCTCGAGCTGGCGCGCCTTTTCAAGCGATCCGGACAGCGGGTGCAGCTGCAGGATGGCAGCCGATTGCTCACCACCCGGATGTACACCGGATGGCGAACCCTCTGGCCGGGTATCGCCAAAAATCTGACGGAGACACTCGGCGGACCGCTGAAAACGCTGGCGACCGCTGCAGCAGCCGTCCTCATGGCCTGGGCCACGCTGCTGCTGCCCCTCCTGGATGGCGTCGAATGCCACCGCGCCTCCACCCATGCGTGCATTGCCCTCCTGCCTGCCCTCCTCGGATCGGCAGCCGTGGTTGCGTTGCACATCGCAGGCGCTATCCACTTCGGTATTCCTATCTGGTACGGACTGCTCTTTCCGCTGGGCTACACCACCGGAGCCCTCCTTGCTGTCGACAGCGTCCGCTGGCGGCTTCGCGGGCGAGTCGTCTGGAAAGGGCGCATCTACGAATGAGCCGCATCCTGCTGCCCTTCGTGATCGCGGGAATCGTCGCGCTGCTGTGCACGCCGCTCATCGATCGGCTGACACACCGAACGGGCTGGCCGCGCTCGTTGGTGTGCTCCTTGTTGCTGCTCGTCCTGATGAGTTTCGCGGTGCTGCTGGGATGGGCGCTCGTCCCGCCGCTGCTTCGCGACGTGATGAGTGTTGGCGGCGATCTGCAGGGCGCGATGCAGAGGCTGTTCCAGGGACTGCTGGGCGCACACTTTCTCAACGCACAGACAGACACTGCGCGCCTGGCGAGCGAGGCCGTGGCTCGCCTGCGGCGGTGGGCGGGCGGGGACACGATTCTGCTCGCCGGCGAATTCGGTTTCGCAGGCTTCTTCGGCTTCATCCTGTTCTGGGTGCTGCTTGCGTACTTTCTGCTGGATGAGCCGCGCATCTCGGCCGGCTTGCTGTGGCTCGTGCCACCGGCCCGGCGCGCCTTTGCTCTGCGTGTGTGGCGCGATCTGGGACCGGCGCTCAGGCGTTACTTCGCAGGCGTCATCCTGATTGCCGCTTACGCGACCCTGGCGGCTTATCTTGGCCTCGGCTGGTTCCTGAGGCTGCATGACGCTTTCTTTCTAGCCGTGCTTACCGGTGTTCTCGAGCTGTTGCCGATGGTCGGGCCGCTCGCCGCAGCACTCATCGCCGGACTGGTCGCGATGGGTCAGTACGACGGCGGCATACACCTGGTCGCCTACGTCGGGTATGCGGTCGCGCTGCGTATCTCGATCGATCAACTCGTCGGGCCGATCGTGCTCGGACGCGCCGGGAGAATGCCGCCCGTGCTGATCATCTTCTGCTTTCTGACCGGGGGCGTTCTGTTCGGCATCACGGGCGTCATTCTGGGCGTGCCGGTGGCACTCGCCGTCAAGTCAATCCTGGCAGTGCGCTATGAGCGACTCGCCCCTGGCGCTCTCTGAAGCGCTCGCACGGCGGAGGCACAGGGTGTGCGCCGGAACCCTCGCGCGGGCCCCGAGTTGGATGAGTACCCACTGCGAGAGAGCGAGCGTTGCCGGGCAATGAGCATGACGAGGGATCGAATGATGACTTGGCCGCAGCAGGCGATCTGGGCCCTCGATCACTGGCTGCGCGAGCGCCAGGGCATTTACGAATTCACGGATCGCGCAGACTGCCTGTTCCGCATTCAGCGTGAGCGTGCGGAGCAGTCCTTCACGTTCTTCGACGGCACCTGCGTGCGGGCCGGCGATCCCATCATCGGGCTGCACCTCTGGAACGAGCATATCCCGGCCATGGGCCGCAAAGGTCCCACCCTCGCATGGGCTCGCCGCACGTTGCGTGCGCTTGATACTTCTTTGTACGACCTCGCCCACTTCCTGCATCGGCGCGAGGAGTACGCGGGCGTCAGGGCGCTGTACGGCAATATGTGCCTCGGGACCGCTGCTCAGTGCGAGCAATTGGGACGGATCGTTCAGGCCTACGGCTTTGAGGTCCTCTGCAATCGCGAGAGCGGCTTTGGCGGATCGTTGCACCTGTTCGGCCAGGGCATCCTTACGGCACTGTTGGCCCTGGCGACCAACCCTGCGACGCTGCGAACCGCAGTGCTGCGCCGCTATCGCGAGCACCTCATCCTTTCCCGTGCCGCACTCGAGGCGCGTTATGCGGCCAAGCTCGCCCGCGTGCGGCGAGCATCCGACGCCGCTGCGCTCAACGCAGACTCTCGTTCAGAACGTAAGCCAGACGTACGCCAGCCTTGCTCAGCTGCTCGCCAGCCTGAGCGGTTGCCTCACTGATGTACTGCGCCGACAGCTCATAGTGATTGGGGGAGCTCGCTGCGGGCAGGGGGCCATACGCGTGCTGCCTGGCAACATCGAACGACTCCATCGCCCACTGCACCGCCGTCCCGGACGACCAGGAGGCGCGCTGCGCAGGAGTGATTTTCGCAATCAGCTCTCCGGCAATCTGCTCCTCGCTGCTGCCGAGCCTCTGCACGAACGCGACGTCCCATGCGTTGTGCAGATTTCCCCGGGGCAGGCCGGGTCCGGCCACGCTCCTGGCGTTGCCGCCCTGATCGTGGTCGTCACTCGCGTGCAGCGGCTGATGCACATCGCCCGTCAAGTGCAGCACGAACTGCAACGCGAGCAACCGTTCCTTCTTCGGTGTGCTGCTGCGATGCAACTCCTCGATGAACTCCTCGAGTTTGTCGACGATGCAATCCGCAGCCGGCCCGGCGGACGCCTTGGCAGTTCCCGGCGGTCGCCCGAAGCACGCCGTGCTCAGATTCAGGTCGCCGATCTCCAGATCGACGAAGTGCCAGTTGCGCGTCTGGTAATAGCGCACCCCGGTCGTGTTCCGATCGGAGTCCCGGTACTTGTCGGCCCAGGTCGCTTCGGCCTCGATGCCGGTGCCGGGGGTCAATCGCGAGCGATCGCCGGCGAGGATCGCAGCGACGCGAGTGCGTACGGCGGGCTCAAGATAATGATCCGCGATCCGGGCAATGACCTCGTGACCGAGGTCGCCCCACGCCCACACCGGCGGCGGCGCGCCCAACAGCAGGAGCACCGCCATGATATTCATAAATAATACCAATGACTTACGTAGCATACCTGATGCTGTATATGCGATCTGCACCTCAAGGTGGGCAATGCTCACAATCTGGGCTATATTTCGCGGCCAGCCGCTTGACCAGATTACGTTAACAACAATCGACGCCATCCCGCAGCAGCGGCGACGGCGCCAAAAATCGAAAGGGTAGTGATGAGCACTACGTTCGAACGCCTTCAGGGCGCGACGCTGTCGCTTGCCCGATCGACGTCCATCAAGGAGCGTCTCACGGACGCGTTCCGCAACCACCTCGCGCTCATCGAGGAAGAAGAGCTGCCGAATGAGCTGCGCGAGGAGTTCCGTACGCTGCAGCACGAAATCACGCGCGAGCCGCCGCTGCTGCGCGGCGAGGACGCATTGCGCGCCACCGTCAGAAAGCTCTCAACCGATGAGGCCGAGGCAATCGCCTGCCGCGTCGTGCATCTGTTCGTGGATCTCACCCGGACTCAGCAGACTCAGGCTGCGAGCGTCCGCCCGAAGGTCGCCAAGGCAGCAGTGGTGCCGCTGTACCTCGCCGAGGCCTGATTGCCCTATTCCGCCGAATCGAGGGCCCCCAGCCAGCCGATCCCGGCTAATCCAGCTTGAACTCAATCATGTCGAAGCGCGCGGTGTCCTCGTGCCGCGCCTGGCGGCGCAGTGCATCCACGAGTGCGCGTTCGTCCCAGTCCACGATTTCATCCGCCAGATCGGCAACCGGCTTGGGAATGGGCTTCTGCGAGCCGAACGGCTTCATGACGACGACCGGCTTGTTGCTCGCCTGCGCGTACAGCAGCTGGAACGTCAGCAAATCCTGATTCTTCTCGAACAGGCTCGTGAGCCCCACCACTACTTCGACCGGCGCGATCTGCTGGCGCAAGCTCTCGCGCTGCGCCTCCCTGTCTCCGGCCGGAGGATGGTCGGGAGTGCTGAAATTGCGATAGAAGAAATTGCGTGCGCTCTCGAGGTATTCGAACACGCGCAGATAGTCGTCGGAGTTCTCCCACATGTGCGTGACGAAGAGGCGGACTGGATTAGCCTGCGACATGATGAGGGACCTGCAAGGTGGCCCAAGTCTCGCATAAGCACGGCCGGCGCGAAACTTCGCCGGATGGCGACACTCGCGCGGGCTCTGCCCGCCGCCCACCCTCCCGCGGAGCCTCCGGCACGCTAGAATGGGACTTTGAGGCCGAGGCCTGAGCTGAATTTGCGACTTCTCGTCTACAACATTCGCTACGCTACCGGCACCGGTCCAGCGTTCCACCTACCCGTGCCCGGCGCGGGCTACCTGCGCAGCAACCGCAAAGTCCTCGCCGGCATCACCGATTTCATCCGCGCCGAGCACCCTGACGTCGTCGGCCTGATCGAGGTGGACACGGGCTCGATCCGCACGGGCATGGTGAACCAGGCGGAGCACATCGCCGGCCAGCTCGGCCATTACTCCACCTTCCAGTGCAAATACGGCACCGGCT
>CAZLYG010000421.1:0-4998 GCA_964563075.1 uncultured Steroidobacteraceae bacterium
GAGCATCATCGTGGTGCTCGGAGCGGAGATCAACGCCGAGATGGAGCGGCAGACCCGGCGTGATACGACCGAAGGGGAGGAGGCCCCGCTGGGCCAACGGGGTGCCTATGCGGCCGACACGGTAGGCCCCTCAGCCGGTGAGCAGCATGGCTCGCTAAAGGAGTCGGGAGAGAGAAAGATTCCCGCGCGCTGAGGGACTAGGGCTCGCTCCCCGATACGACGAAGCCCGCCCAATAGTACGGATGCGCGTAGGGCTGCTTGCCGTCGCGGACGAGGGTGCGCACGGTCTTCTGCGCTTGCTGCAGCGCATTGGCGACATCTGTCGGCTCATCGGCGAGCTCATGGTACATCGCGCGCATGAGTTGCGCGGTACTGGAATCCTCTACACGCCAGAGGCTGGCAACGACCTGCCGTGCCCCTCGCTGTTGAACGATGGCGCTCAGCCCCTCGATCTCGCGTCCATCATCCGTCCGTGCTCCGCCCATAGCGGTTTGACATGCAGAGAGCGTCACCAGGTCGAGGCCGGAGAAGTCATACGTCGACAAGGTGTCCAACATCAACCGGGAGCCGTCTCCCAGGACGAGAAATGACCGCATGGCGTTGCCGGGGCGCAGGCTGAAATGCGTTCCGACGTGCAGCACGGAATAGGCGTGCGGGGGCTGCAACAGCTCCTTGAATCGTTCCGCGGTGAACGCTGCATCCGCAAACCCCTCGCCGTTGAGTGCGCCCTCGCCACTGGCGGCGTGCGGGCAGGCAGAAGAGGGCGTCGCAAGCCCGGCAATCGGTCCGTGCACGACATAGCACAGCTCGTCCGCCATTCCCGGGAGCGCTGCATAACCAGCGACAGCTTGCGTAACTCCGAGTCCGCGCACGCTGGGAGCGTCACTCGTTACAGGAGTGAGCGTGGAGACGGGGATGATCGAAGGAGGGGGAGCTGCGCCAGCGTGCGAGGTTCGGGAAGCTGCAGAAGGGGCGGGTGGAACCAGCCGCGCCAGCGTTTCGATCGCGTATCGGTCCGCGAGAAAGCCGCTGGAGCTCTTCAGTGCCCCAAAAGGCACGTAGCGCAGAGGGCCATCCAGCCAAAGCAACAGCCGCGTGACCCTGCCGCGTTGCGCGGCTTCGTCCAGCGGGCGAGCGAGCTTTTCATACAGGGCGAGGGCGGGAGCCTCGACATCGCCGCGCCGACCGATCTGCTCGAGAAAACGCCCGATATCGCGCTGCAGCGCTTTCGAGTCTACGGGCACGATGAATTCGTTTTGTCCGTCCCGGGTCGCGATCAGTAGGCGCAGCCGTTTCTCGGTCAACAGGTAGACACCGATGGCGGAGTGGGGAGGTGCGTGCTCGATCGCCCAGCGGAGGCTCGCGGCATCGATGCTCTGTGTGCGCGGCGCCGTGTCTTTGGCAGGAGAGTTGGATGTAATGAACTTGCGGATCCGGCGTGCGCGTGCCTGTTCGGCCTGTCGGGCTTGCTGCAGAAGTTGCTCGAGCCGCTGGCTTTCTGCGGGCGTGATTCGACCGGTCTCCTTCATTCGGGTGAGGCGGTCGATTTCGGCCCCGAGCGCGGCATCGGTGGGCAGCGCCGCCGAATAACGATCGCTGAGTACCCGCTCCTGAGCGTCGAGCGCCGGGCCACCTTCGGGAGCGTGCCAGGCGGCATCGCGGGCGATGAAGTCATACAGCTCCTGCTCCTTGAGGAGCTGCAGCACCTGCAAGCCCTCATCGAAGCGACCGGATTCAAGCAGCCAGTCGGCAACCGTTCGATAGACGTCGATCTTGTCGTGCAGGAAGCCCCGGTCGAACCTCTGATCCTCGCCGTTGAAATACTGGCGTTGCCGCTCTATCTGGGCAATTGCCCGTTTGCCGAAGAAGATGGCGAGCGGTTCGCGCTCCTGGGCTCTGAGTGCGCGGGCAGCCCGGTAATAGGATCTCCAGAGCGGATCCGGCGTACCCAGTCCCTCGGCTGCCGACACGGCTGCGATGGCAAGCGAGGAGGCATCCTCGAGATCGCCTCGAGCCTGACTGAATGCGCTGAGATTGTCGTAAACGGAGGCTCGCAGTGCCGGATCGACCCCACGCGCGCTGGACAGGCGGGAGCGGGCATCGCGGCAGTCAGGCGGCATTTGCTCGAGTGCCGTTCCAATGTCCAGCCCGCAGAGCTCGTTGACGACACGAAGAATCGTCGGATGGGTCTTGGGGAGGCGGCTCCCCAGCAGCTGCAACGCGCTGGTGTACTGAATGCGGCTCTGCGTCACGTCACGCTCAGTCGATGCCTGCGCGAGCGTCGCCATCAGATAGCCCCTTTGAAGCGCCAGTGACGGCTCGGCGCTGGCGGCATCCAGTCCGGAGTCGAGGGCGGTGATGGCATCGTCGGTATTGCCGAGATCCAACTCGAGCGCCGCCAATCCACGGTAGTATGAAACGAGTGTCGGCCGCTCGATATCCGCGCGATTCTTTGCGACGATGGATCCCATTCGTTCGTAGAGATGCCAGGCCTCGGGCAGTTGTCCGAGTGCCCGGTGGATGTCGGCGAGGCTCTGGAGTGATTTCAGCAGGCTCGGCGCGTCGGGGCCGAGTGTCCGCTCGCCTACCGCGACGGCTTGCTGCGCGACGGGCAGCGCTTCCGCCGGCCTGCCACGCGCATTGCAGCGATCCCAGCTGCGTCAGCGCCGTGAAATGGTGCCGCTGCAAAGGACCGTTGGCGGATTCGGAGAGGCGAATGGCCTCGCGCGAAGCGGCTTCACTTCCGTCAAAGTCGTCCAGGTGCTCGAGGATCTGTGCCAGGAATACATAGGCGGGCACGAACTGTCCAATACCCGCCTGCAACTGCTTCTCGATCGCGATTTGCCTTTCGGCGTGTTGTTTCGCCTCTGCGAACTTCTCTTCCCGGAATGCCAGGTTAGTGAAGACGTTCTCGACGGCGGCGGCCGCCTCGCTGACCAGGTCGTTGTTCTCGGTCAGAATGTCGTGCGCTTTCTGCAATGCAGCGCGGGCCGGCGGGAAGTCGCCCTGGAACAGCTTCACCAGCGCAAGGCCGACGAGGGCCTTCTGCAGCTCGATCTTGCGGGCGCCGGGGAATCGCTCGCGAATGCGCAGGGCGCGTTCCCAGGCCTGGGCCGAATCGGCGTAGCGGCCCTGCCGCTGATAGATCCATGCGTAGGCGACGTGGATGTCGGCCACTTCCGCGGACAGCACCCCATAGCGCTTCTCGAGAATGGGCTGGGCAAACTTAAGCAGTGGAATGGCCTCCGCGAACTGATTGCGGTAGGCGATCATGGGCATCGTCAGCGACCCTACCCACCACGCCAACTCCGGGGAGTCCTCCCCGTACTCCCGCGCAACACGCGGAATCGCCATGCACAGGATGGCTACCGAGGCATCGGGGTCGGTCTCCGACTTCTCCTCGACCTGCTTGCGGAGCTCCGGGATCGGGGTCGTGGAGTCCGCGGGAGCGGTGGCGCTTGCGCAGAGCGCCGGTAGCTCGACGCCTGCGGCGACTGTCGAGCCGATGAGCAGAACTCCCGTGAGGACTGCAATCTGCGCTCTCATCAATGAGATTCCGGTGCGGTGATCTCAACTTTGAGGACGCCGTCCGCGGGGACTGGGAGATGATGCTTCTGCAGAATCTCGCGCACCTGGGAGCTGATCGGCCGGGGCAGGTCCGCGTCGATTCCCTGCAAGCCGAGACGTTCATAGCCAGTCGCGGCAACGCCTGCGGCGCGCAGCTCCGTGATCAGCTGGCCCTTCAAGGCCGCCGGATTGGCGGCCTCGACGGTCACGACACCATCGTGAGTGCCTCGATAAATCTCCTGTGGAGTCCCTGTGTGCAGGAAGAAGGAGAGGCCAACAGCGATGCAGGCTATGGCGGCCGCTGCCGCGAGCGGTACCGCTCTTCCCGGCAACCATCGTGATCGCCGCCGGAGCCCCGCGGGAGGAATGAGCCCTTCGCGTTGGGCCCGTGCCAGGAGCTCTGCTTCTCTGCGTGCATCGCGGGCGGGTAGCTGGGGAGCTTGATCCGCCCGTTGGAGTTGCCATTGTCGCAGGAGCGACTCGCGCAGCAGCCGAGCCTCCCGGGCCGCGTGCAGGTTCGGGTCGGATGCCGTGCGGCCGGCCAGCGCATCAAACCATGTCTTGTTGTCTTCGTCGGCCACGATCTAGCTTGCTCCACAGGCCAATGCGTACCACTCGGCCAGATGCACGCGTGCGCGCTTGCGGCATTGCGAAATGAACTCACGCGTGGCGCCCGGAGTGCGCCCGAGCAGCTCGGCCACTTCTTCGTGGCTCAAGCCGTCCTCGACAATCCAGGACATCACCAACGCATGCGAGGGGGAGGCTGCCTCGAACCGCTCCCAACAGCGCCTGAAGCAGTCATCCAGTTGGGCGCGGCGAGCCTCATCCTCCGGGCGCGGAATCTTCTCTTCCGACAGCTCGGCGATCTGCCGCTGCACTTCAGTTTCCGGCCCGTCCGGCTCGTCGAGCAGCGTCTCGCGAGCCTCCCGGCGCAGGCGATCGAGCAGTCCATGGCGCAGGATGGACTTGATCCAGGGCAGCAGCTCCGAGTCGCCATGGAAGGTGGCGCAGCGCAGCCACACCTTGATGAAGGTCTCCTGCACCAGGTCGCGGGCTCCTTCCGCGTTGCGCAGGCCCCGCATCGACTCGCGATAGAGGATGGAGAAATAGCTCCGGTCGAGCTGGCGCAAGGCCCGTTCGATCGCCACGCCTCCATCGCGGCACGCGCTCATGAAGGCGTATCGGTCCAAGGACTCCCCAACCCGCCCCTTCTAATAGTTTGGTCATAGCCTACTCCAGCTCCCACAGCACACACAATGCAGACGCATTAACGGCGCGGACGTCAGGCCTGACGTTCTGCCTGGTGATGCGTCTCTGCACAGGTGGGGCCTGATTCGTGTTCCGCATGGACAATAAACGGAGAAGAACGATGCACTGTCTTCGCACCCTCCTGAGAGCCGCGGCCATCGCCGCGCTCGCGTACCAATCCGC
>CAZLYG010000422.1:0-4990 GCA_964563075.1 uncultured Steroidobacteraceae bacterium
TCACGGGCACGACGTTCTCATCCTGCTTCGGCTCGTACTTCCACCGGAAGGTCTGGTCCTGCAGATTCACCGCATAGACGTCGTTCGGGAACGGGGTCTGGATGTACATCGTGTCACCGATCACCAGCGGCGAGCCCTCGTGGCCGCGCAGCACGCCGGTGGACAGCGTCCAGGCGACCTGCAGCTTGCCGACGTTGCCGGCATTGATCTGCTTGAGCTCGCTGTAGCGCAGATTGGCATCATCGCCGGCCTGCGCGGCCCAGTTGGCCGGATTGGCCATCTTCTGATCCAGATCGGCATCGGCCCGTGCGACCCGCGGGAGCGCACAGGAGATGACCAGGGGAATGGCCAGGCCGGCGGCGAGCGCCGCCCAGCTGCCTTGTTTGAGTCTCATCGTAGTGACCTCCGACGGGCAACGCGCGCCGCGCCGGCGGAGGCAGGGATCAGTGCGGCGATCGACAGATCGTAGCGCGACTGCGCCGACAGCGGCGCCTGACACGCAAGGCGGGAGTTGACCAGGTGAATGGACAAAGCCGGAAACAGCGCCCCTTGCAGCTGGCGCAACAGTGCACAGTCAGCGGCACCGAACGAAGCCGGACTGCCGGGCCGCAGCTCGAGCGTCTCGGGAATCACGTTGGTGCGGTTGGCATCGAAATCGGCCCATTGGAGCTGGGCGCCCTCGACGACCTCCGGGATCTCGAAATGGAGGTGCACGGATGGGGAATAGCCGGCTGCGCCGCTCTCCGCGCCGCAGCTGTAGGCCAGAACGCGCGCGTCGCGCTGCGCTCCGAGAAACGTCAGCACATCGCGAAATTTGCGCTGCAGAGCTTCGCAGGAGTAGCGCTTGGGAAGATCGTGAAGCTGAACGAGCAATTCGCGCGGCACCCAGACCGCGGGCTGGACAGATGCACCCGAAGTGCCGCCAGGAGTTGCAACGCCGGTACCGCATGCGAGCCACGCCATGCACGCTCCCAGGAGAACGCCACTCGCGCGCAGCGAAGTACTTGATCTCATGCGTAAGTCAACGAGCACGGCAAATGCCGCCGGTGCTTTGACCGCCACGGCCGTGCGATGTTTGGCCGTCTCGCTCACTCTTTCATTTTTTGAAAAAAAGACTTGCACGCGAGCGTCGCGGGAACCGCCGGCACGGGCTTTCGTTCATTGAAAGTGAATCGTCTGCAGGCCATGCGCGTGTTCGTCACGGTAGTCGAGCGCCGCAGCCTGTCGTCCGCCGCCGCAACTCTCGGCATGTCGCTGCCCACCGTGAGCCGCGTGCTCGGGGCGCTGGAAAGGGAGTTGGGCGTCCGTCTGATCGCCCGCACAACACGCGGGTTGGCGGAGACGGACGGCGGGCGGCTGTATTACAGGCGCTGCCAGAAGATCCTGGCGGATCTGCGTGAAGCGGACGCCGCCGTCCAGAGCCACGCACAGGCACCCGCAGGCGAGTTGCGTGTGACGGCACCCGTTACCTTCGGTCGCTACCATGTCGCTCCGTCGGTGGCAGAGTTCCTCGAGCGCTTCCCGCGGCTTTCGTTCTATCTCTCACTGACAGACCGATGCGAGTCGCTCACTGAGCAGCGTCTCGATGTCGCCATTCGAGTCGCGACGCTGCGCGTGCAGGACGTCACCGCCCGGCGGCTCGGATACATCCAGCGGGCAGTTGTAGGCTCCAAGCCCTATTTCGACAAATATCCTGTACCCCGACATCCGCGGGATCTCACGCGGCACAACTGCATGCACTTCACCCACTATCTGCGCTCGGACGAGTGGAATTTCAGCGACCGCGCCCAGCCCGTCGCGGTGCGAGTGCGCGGCCGGCTCCGCGCCAACAACCAGGAGGCTATGGTCGATGCCGTGCTCGCCGGCGCCGGGCTTGCAGTGCTGCCCACCTGGCTGATTCAGGAGCAGCTCGAAGCAGGCACTCTGCGCCGTGTCCTCACGGAGTTCGAGGCTCCACGCACGCCGGTCTACGCGATCTTCCCGACACACGGCGTGCCGCCGAAGAAGGTGCGCTCGTTCATCGAGTTCCTGGCCGAGCGCTATCGCGAGCGCGGCATCCTCTCAGCCGAGCGCATCTCTCGCTAGGGCGAGGTCCGCAGGACGTTGTTGGTTCGGTCCTTGTCAGGAATCAGGTGATCCGGATCGATGATTACCTCGCGGATCGGCTGGGTGCTGTCCAGGTAGAGCGTGGTCACCTTCTTGCGGATCCAGGTCTCAGCCGGCAACCGGACCCGCGTGCGGCTGCCATCCTGGAACTCGACCTGTACGACCGCCGGCAGCACCAGCCGATCGAGGTTCGCGATCGTCACCTGCGCGCCCTCGGACGGACTGCCGTCAGTGTAGGTGACGCCCTGCACCGCCAGATCCAGGGACCAGTTGTTCAGGTACCAGCCGCGCCAGAACCAGCTCAGGTCCTCGCCGCCCTCACTCTCCATGGCGCGGAAAAAGTCCGCGGGTTGCGGGTGCCTGAAGGCCCATTCGCGGATGAAATGGCGGAAGGCCCAGTCGAAACGCTCCGGTCCCAGGATCTGCTCGCGCAACAGAATCAACCCGAACGCCGACTTGAAGTACGTCACCGGATGACGGTACTTCTCGATGATGGCGTCCGCTCGCGTCAGGATCGCCGGCGCATTCGGATCCGCCAGCAGCGGTACCAGCTCATCGGCGGGAGCACCGCCGCCGGGAGCGTATTCCGGGTCGCGCTTGGGGCCGTAGATGCCGTTGCCGAACGCATCGGACTCGTACACATCGATGAACGTGTTGAAGCCCTCGTCCATCCAGGCGTTGCGGCGCTCGTCGAAGCCCACGACCATGGGGAACCAGGTGTGGCCGATCTCGTGCGCGGTGATCCAGAAGAGTCCCTTGCCCTTGTCCTCGATGCCATCGAAGAGCAATGCCGGATATTCCATCCCGGAGCTGCCGCCGGCGACGTTGACGGCCGCGGGATAGGGATACGGGAACCAGCGCCGCGAGAACTCTTCGACGGCGTGCTTGAGGTACTCCGTCGAGCGGCCCCAGGCTTGCAGCCCCGCGCTCTCGGGCGGATAGAACGACATTGCCAGGGAATGAGCTCCACCGGGGAGCTCAATGCGGGCGGCGTCCCAGATGAAAGCCGGGGAAGCGCTGAAAGCCACATCGCGCGTGTCCTGCATCCGGAAGTGCCAGGTGAGCTTGCCCTCGCGCCGATGCCCTCCCGCCGTGACTTCCGCGGCCGTGCGAATCGTCACCGTCGCCTCACTGGCGCGTGCCATGTCCAGCCGCTGCCGCTCGCCCGGTGTCAATACCTCCTGAGGGTTCACCAGCTCACCGCTGCCCGCCACGACCATGTCCGCCGGGACGGTGATGAAGTAGTCGAAGTTGCCGTACTCGAGATAGAACTCCTGGCCAAGATACGGAAGAGTGTCCCAGCCGCGCACGTCGTCGTAGACCGCCATGCGCGGATACCACTGCGCGATGTCGTAAATATCCCCATAACGCGTCGCAACCCAGGAGGTTCGGCCGCCAAATTCACCAGGGATGGTGTAGTGATAGCGGATATGCACGCGGACCCTGCCGCTGTGCGGCTCCAGCGGCTGCGGCAGATGGATCTGCATGCGCGTGTCGGAAACGAGGAAGTCCGCCTTCAGCGTATGTCCCCGGAACTCCACGCTGACCTCATCGAGCAGCATTCCTTCCGTAAACTGCCTGTGGCGGTTCAGGTCCGCCGCCACCGAGCGGGCGTCGCGGCGGTAGGTGTTCTGATCGAGCTGCAGCCACAAGCTGACCAGGGCATCCGGACTGCGATTGGTATAGGTGATGATCTCGGTCCCGCTGAGCTGCCGGCTGTCCGTGTCGATCTGGGCGTGGATCTCGTAGTCGGCGCGGTTCTGCCAGTACTGCGGACCGGGAGCGCCGCTCGCGGACCGGTACTGATTGACCGCCTGTGGGAACGTCAGGGGAGCGAAGGTCTGGAGCGGGTCGTAGCGCGATTCCGGTGTCGTTGCGGCTCCTGCCGGAGAGATGGCGACCACGAGCAACAAAAGAGCAGCCAGGCTCGGGCGAAGGCTTTGCATACGTGAAAGTGTGCCATTCGTGACCGCGCGCGTCAGTACTTCGAAGGGGAGAGCGGCGCCGACTGGCGGGTAAGGCGGCTGCCTGTGCTCAACCTGGATAAGCGTCTGGTGGGCATCGTCTCCCTCGGAGACATCTCCCGGGACACCTCCCCCGGAGCCACCGGCGCGGCGCGACATCTCCACTAAATAGCCGGAATTTGCCAAAACCGCGCGTGCCAGCGGAAACTTACCCGGCTGCCGTACACCGGCCGTGCCAAAGAGGTTGGGGATGAAGGACGTCAGAGGCAAAGTCGCTTTCATCACTGGCGGCGCGAGCGGCATCGGGTTGGGGATCGCGCATGCCCTGGTGGACGCCGGCGCCAAGGCCGTGCTGGCCGACCTGCGCCCGGACCATCTCCGCTCCGCCCGAGATTCCTTCGCCAGCCGCGGCCAGGCCGCGAGCATCCATACCATCCATCTGGACGTCACCGACCGAGCCGCCTTCGCCGCCGCGGCGGAGGAAACGGAGCGGGTGCTCGGCAAAGTACAGATCCTGGTCAACAACGCCGGCGTCGGTATCGAAGGGCCGTTGCGAGAGGCGACCTATGCCGATTGGGATTTCGGTCTCGGCGTCAATCTGGGGGGCGTCGTCAACGGCTTGCAGACTTTCCTGCCGCGCATCCGCGCGCTCGGCCAGGGCGGACACGTGGTCAACACGGCATCCCTGGCGGCGCTGGTGACCATGCCAGCTCACATGGTCATTTACGCAGCCTCCAAGGCCGCCGTGCTCGCCCTCACTGAAGCGATCGGCGCCGAGCTTGCCGCGGAGAACATCGGCGTGACCGTACTGTGTCCCGGTCCGGTCAGATCCAACATCCACGAGCTGGTGAAGAACCGGCCGGAACGCTTCACGCAGCACCCGGCCTTCCGGGCCGCTGCCGAACGGCTCGCGCAACGCC
>CAZLYG010000423.1:0-4980 GCA_964563075.1 uncultured Steroidobacteraceae bacterium
GGCAACAAGCAGACTTGTTCTGAGGTCGTCATGTACTTTTGGAAGTCTCAATAGATGAGGGCCGCGCGGAGAACTTCTTCCGGATCTTTTATCTGCGTCGCGCGCTGCGCATCCTGCCCGTGGCGTTCCTGACCATTGCGGCGTCCTATCTCATTCTGCCGCTGGTGGATCCGACTTACCTGCATGAGGCGAGTGTGCCGCCGTACGCCTACCTGCTGTTCATCAATAACTATTGGACGGCCGCAGGCTCCCATGCGTACGGGCCGCTCGAACCGATGTGGTCGCTGGCGATCGAGGAGCAGTTCTACCTGATTGCACCGGCATTCCTCGTTCTCACCAAGCCGCGCGTGCGTACTGCGGCTCTGGCCCTGATCGTGCTGCTTTCTCCGCTGCTGCGCGCGAGCGCGACCCGAATCTCTCCATGGGACTTCACGCCGCTGCGTTTCGATGGCTTCGCTGTAGGAATGCTCGTCGCGATGGCGGTCCGCAGCCCGCGCTTCACGAGCGCAAGTCTCGCCGCCCGCCGGCAATGGCTGCTGTGCGTGCTGGGCGCGGCGGCTGTCGCGCTGCTCTTCAGCATTTCCCCACATCGGCCTGCGGTTCAGGTGGCCTGGGGCGTATCACTGAACTCGCTCGCTGCGGGTGGGGTCATTCTGGCTCTGCAGCTCGCACCGCGCTCCTGGTTGTCTCGAGCTCTCTCGGCAGAATGGCTCACTACGTTGGGGCGATTTTCTTACGCCCTGTATCTCCTGCAAGTACCGCTCTACATCTGCGTGCTGTCGCTCTGGGGGCAACGGCTTGGGGGTTTGACGCCCTTGGTCGCGTTCGCTATGTGCCTTTTCTGTGCGGGGTTGTCGTGGCGCTTTCTCGAGTCGCCCCTGCTGAAATTCGGCCGGCGGTTCGCGTATCGCGAGCATTCTGCCGTGATGGCGGAGCCGCCCCCGCTGCGAACCCCATCCTGACCGCGTTCTGCTGACTGGCTAGCCCTCGTGCTCGTCCGCCTCGGGAGCGGCCTTGGGAGCCTCCTCAGGGAGCGGCTCGCCCGGAATCGAGCGCTGCTCGCTGAGCCATGCACCAAGGTCGATCAGCCGGCAGCGCTCGCTGCAGAATGGCTTGAAGGGAGCGTCCGACCAGTCGATCTCGCGGCGGCAGGTGGGACATTTGACTCTGATCGCGCACATGGGCGCCGGTGAGGCTACGTGCAGCTGCTCAACATGAACGGCACGTCGGCATCCGACTGCGTCGGACGCGCCGCCAGGCCCTGCCAGTGCAGGAAGCGGACGCTGCAGCGGTAGTGGCTCCCGCTGATTTCCGGATAGAGCCCCGAGCCGGCAGGCAACGAGATGCGCAACAGCTGATAGGGCGTCTCGCGATCGAACGTGATGTGGTACGAGCCGCCCTGTGCAATCTCCTCACGCGGGCGACCGTTCTGGCGTGTCAGCCACAGCAGCTCTGCAATCGCATCGCACAGCGGGCGCAGCAACCCGAGCCACTGATTGAAGGAGCGCACACGAGTATCGGCGGGCTGCGTCAGCCAGTAGTAGTAATCCGGCAGGTCGAACTCGCAGGTGCCGCCCGGAATCGCGCTGCGGTGCTTGATTGCATTCACGAACTCGGAGTCGCGCAGCGGCTGCAGAAACGCCTGGCCGGCGTTCATCAGCTCATTGCGCAGGCGAGTGAGGTTGTTCAATTCCGTCTGCAGGCGCTCGGTATCGACGCCGCGCTTGGACTGGAACTCGGTGAGCGAGGTGATGTGCCGCTCGAGCTCCTTCAGCACGTCCGAGCGGGTGTCACCCCGCGTGGTAATCGCAAGGATATCGATGAGGCTCGCCATGGCGGCGCGGCTGGCCCACTGGGTCGCCACCTCGTTGTGGTACAGCGCCTGGTTATAGAGGAAGTCGAGGCGCAGGAAAGTACGCATCCGCTCGTTCAGCGGCTGCTCGAACACCAGGATCTGCGACCCGGTGCCGGCTTGCGCATCGAGGCTCTCCGGGTCGAGGGAGCCTGGGCCGCCGCCGCTCATGCCGCTACCCCACTGCGCAGCTTCGGATTCTGTCATCGCAGTATTGTGCTTGACACGCGAGGCACCCGTAAACGGGGAACTTGCGAAGCCCGGAGGGCTCCAGTCGCTACGCTCGTGGCTGGTGCGCGAGCTCGAGATAGCTCGTGTGCAGCGCGGCGACCCGGTCTCGAAGCGCGCTCATGTCGCTCTCGTTCGAGATCACGTCGTGTGCCGCTTTCAGGCGGGTCGCGCGGGAAGCCTGCGCATTCAGGATCGCCCGCGCCTGCTCCAGGGTCGAGCCGTCGCGGGCCTGCAGGCGCCGAATCTGCAATTCCTCGCTGCAGTCGACGACGAGCACGCGCCCGAGCTGGGAGCCCAGATTCTTCTCCACCAGCAACGGGATCACCAGGATCTGATAGGGGCCGCCAGCCGTCGCCGAGCGAGCTTCCACCGCGGCACCGATGGCTGGATGTGTCAGTGCCTCCAGGTCGGCTCGAGCTTTCGGATCGGAGAACACGATGTTCCGCAGTGCGGGGCGGTCGAGGTGCCCATCCGGTGTCAGGATCGAGGGTCCGAATCTCTCGACGAGGCGCTCCAGGGGCGGCTGCCCGGGCTCGACGACATCGCGTGCGACCTGGTCAGTATCGATGATGGGGATGCCCAGCGCGCCGAAGAGCCTCGCGACTGTGGACTTGCCACTGGCGATGCCGCCAGTCAATCCGACCCGCAGGAGTGGACGGGTCATGGATGAGGCGCAAACATGCCCAGGTACCCGGTCACGAGCGGCTGACCGAACATGAGCATGAGCCAGCCTGCAGCGGCCAGGAACGGGCCGAACGCGATGGGGGTTGCCGTGCTCTGGCCCCGCCGCTTCAGCGCGAGGACGCCCACGACGGCCCCGACGACCGCCGCGACCAGAATGATAGGTATGAGCATCTTCCACCCCATCCACGCCCCGAGCGCCGCGAGCAACTTGAAGTCCCCGTAGCCCATCCCTTCCTTCCCGCTCACCAGCCGGAACAGATGATAGACGCTCCAGAGGCTCAGGTAACCGGCGATCGCACCGATGATGCTCGAGCGCACATCGACCGGGACGGCGGTCCCGCCGCTTTCGGGGGCCCACAGGCTCAGCAGCAGCCCCGCCCACAGCAGCGGCAGGGTCAGGTTATCCGGGAGCAGCTGGTGGTCGAGATCGATGAAGGTGAGGGCTATGAGGAACCAGGTCAGGACCAGTCCGCCCAGCGCGGCCAGTCCGAAGCCGAAGTTCCAGGCCACAGCCGCGGAGAGCACCCCGGTCAGGGCTTCAACCAGCGGATACCGTACGCCGATCGCGGCGCCGCAGCGGGCGCAGCGACCCTTGAGCAGCAGGTAGCTCACGATCGGAATGTTCTGCAGCGCCGTGATGGGGGCTTTGCACGAGGGGCAGGCCGATCGGGGTACGGCCAGGTTGAAGGGAGGGGCATCTGATGGCGCGGGCCCGACGGCGAGGTCCTGCGGCAGGACGGCGGAGTCGCCTTGGCCCGCAGCCTTGGCGGCCGCGGCCGCGTCATTGCGCGCGATCTCGGCACACTGCTGGCGCCACTCGCGCTCCAGCATCAGCGGCATACGGTAGATGACGACGTTCAGAAAGCTGCCGACGACCAATCCCAGCACCAGGCAGGTGCCGATGAAATACGGCGGCGCCGCAAGCAGCTCGATCAGACGACCGAGCCCAGCTTGAAGATCGGCAGGTACATGGCGATGACCAGGCTGCCGACCAGCACGCCGAGGATCGCCATGATCAGCGGCTCCAGCAAGCTCGACATCGAGTCGACGGCGTTGTCGACTTCCGCCTCGTAGAAGGTGGCGACTTTGGCGGACATCGCGTCCAGCGAGCCGGACTCCTCACCCACGGCGATCATCTGGACCACCATGTTCGGGAACAGGCCTGTGCTCTCCATCGAGCGCTGCAGGCGCTGACCGGTGGCGACCTCGTCCTTCATTTTCAGGACCGCGTTCTCGTACACGATGTTGCCGCATGCTCCGGCCACCGATTCGAGCGCCTCCACCAGCGGCACGCCGGCGGCAAACATGGTCGACAGCGTGCGCGCGTAGCGGGCAATCGCCGATTTGTTGAGAATCGGGCCGATAATCGGGATCTTGAGCGCGGCGCGATCGAGAAATTGCCGCATCGCCTTGGACCGCTTCTTGAAATAAATGAAGGCCGCGATGGCACCGCCCACCACGATCGCCAGATAGATACCCTTGGCCTGCACGAATTTCGACAGGTTGATGACGGCCTGGGTGAACGCGGGCAGGTCCGCACCGAAGCCTTTGAACAGCGCCTCGAACTGCGGAATGACGAAGATGAGCAGAATGATGGTCACCACCACGGCCACGACCAGCACGGCCGCCGGATAGAACAGCGCCTTCTTCACTTTCTTCTTCAGCGCTTCGGTCTTTTCCTTGTAGGTGGCGATCTTGTCCAGCAGGGACTCGAGCGCGCCGGCGTGCTCGCCCGCCTCGACGAGATTGACGAACAGGTCATCGAAGTACAGCGGGTGCTTGCCGAGCGCCTCGTGCAGCGAAGTACCGGCCTCGACATCGGTCTTGATGTCCAGAATCAGCTTCTGCATGGCCGGCTTGTCGGAGCCGTTGCCGACGATCTCGAACGCCTGCACCAGCGGGATACCGGCGGCGAGCATGGTCGCCAGCTGTCGGCTGAACACCGCGATGTCTTCCGTCTTGACCTTGCCGCCGCGCGCGGACGTGCTTTGCTTGCGGATGCGCGAGGGCGCGATGCCCTGACGGCGCAGCTCGACGCGCAGCGCTTGCTCATCAGGGGCCAGGCTACGGCCCTTGATGCGGGCTCCGCGCTTGTCGCGGCCTTCCCAGGCGAACGGAATGTCGCGCCTGACTGCGCGGACGGATTGAGTTGCAGCTGCCTGTGCCATTTACGTCCCCAGTCACTCGATCGTGACGCTGTTGACTTCCTCGAG
>CAZLYG010000424.1:0-4968 GCA_964563075.1 uncultured Steroidobacteraceae bacterium
CGAAACGCCCGTCCCATAGCGCATGCGTGCGGGTTCGAGATGGGCAGCCGCTTGCGTCATTGCGGCAACAATGTGCTGGGTGAGATCCGGTGCATTGCCAAAAGGCACGCTGTGGGTATGGGTTGCGGTGAGCAGCAGCTGGGTGCGCGGGATCTTCAGATCCGCTTGCGCGTGCTCGCTTACCTGTGACCAGATATCGGTAGAGAGCGCGCCCGCATCGACAGTGACCAGCGCTGCACGCGTCCGGCCATCATCGATGATGATCGCGCGCACGAAAATTGGATCGTTGATCCCCTCGAACCCCTTTGGCAATGATCGCTCGCTCGGGGTGATGTCCACACGAGCGGCACCGACGCTCAGCGCCGCCGCAACGGGCGAGAGCGCCGCAATCATCAACGCCGCCGCCGCGATGCCGACCGTTCTCATGGGTTCCCCTCCTGGTCGCCGAAGAAAGACAGGTCGATCGCTTCCGCCATGGCTCGATTGCCCGCATCGTTGGGGTGGACGTGGTCGCCGGAATCGAATTTCGCGTCGAGCCGAGTGGGATGAGCCGGATCCCGCGTGAGCGCGTCAAAGTCAACCGTCTGATCGAAGGCTCCACTGGAGCGGATCCACTGGTTCACCCGCTGGCGGATGGCTTCAGCCTCCGGCGAGTACGTCCACACCCCTTCCCACGGGAGGATCGTTCCGCCGAGGACCTTGAGACCATGCAGGTGAGCCTTGCCGATGAACTCGCGGTAACCGGCAATCAGATCCGCGGCGCTGATGTGATCCTCGGCCGGAGCACCCGGTATGGCCGGGAAGCTGATGTCGTTGATGCCTTCGAGGAAGATGATCCAACGGACACCGGGCCGGCTCAGGATGTCACGGTCAAAGCGCGCCAGCGCGCTGGTGCCGCTCCCATCGTGGAGCACACGATTGCCCGAGATCCCGAGATTCAAGACGGAGCGACTCGAGCCGAGCCGCCCCGCCATGCCCCGCTCGAACAGTACGGTTGGCCAGGCGTGATCGACATTCGGTGTCGTCGCGTAGCCGTCCGTGATCGAGTCGCCGAAGGCGACAATTGCATGGGTGTCCTGGGGTGCCAGGACCACCAGCCCCGTGAGCCAGAAGTAGGAGTTACATTCGTGAGCACCGGGTAGCGATGCGGCGGCAGTCCGATCGCCTGGAGCAATATACGTGGTATGCAGGCCTAGCGGATGAACCGTGAGCTGTCCCACTTCCCCAGGGACGTAGAGGGAAATCGCCAGGGTCCTCAGCGGCCCCACCGATAGATCGATCGGATCGCTGACGATGACCGCCCCGGGTTGCAGCTTGACTCCGGCGCGTCCTCCAAATGTCGCAGTCCTGTCAGATCCGCTCACGATGCGCGAACCTTGAGCGTGAAGGGCAACGTGTACGGACCCGATTGCAACCGGCTCAACACCTTGAGCATTGGAGAGCTGCACCCGAAGCTGCCTGCCGCCGATCGTCGTACGGATCAGCATCCGGACTGTCTGGTCCTTCAGTCGTTCCGGTATTGGGAGGATCGGCGAGTGCTCTGGCTGGACTTTCGGCGGCGGCTTGGCCCAGATCGGATTGGCGATAGGCGTCAATTGCTGCGCGGTCGCCCAGGAACTTACCCAGTGCTCGCCCTGAGATGGCGCGGCTACGGATGACCGGGAAGCCGCGACAAGAACGATGCCGAGGAGCGCCGCGCGAGCCCACGCGCCACTTTCGATCCGGTCGCGCATCACAATTGCACCCTCAGTCTCAGCCCAATCGTCCGCGGGAAGGGCCCGGCCAGTAGCGTCGGTCCGTTGGCAGCCGTCGGCCCGCGATAGTCGGACAAGTTATCGCCGAAGATGGCCACTTCGTACTGCTCCCGCCGTACGCCGATACTCGCGCCGTAGAGGGAATACCCTTGCAGAAGATTGACGGTGGGATCCTGGTTACGTGCATCACCCGATAGCGACGCCGAGCCGTTCGCAAACAACTCCCAATCGAGACTGCCGAGGCTTCTCGCGTATCCGATGTCCACGCGCCAATTGTGTGGTGGAGTGTTGTAGAGCCTTTGCCCATCAGCCGTGCGCTGGTTTGCCGTCGCGAACGCCGGCACCACGTTTCTGAACTCGGCTTGGTTGAAATTCCCGATCAGAGACAGGTCGAGCCCATCAATGGGCGTTCTCCAGGTGAGATCGACGTCCAGCCCACGCGTCATGGCATCGCCCAGATTCGCGAATGCGGCGAGGCCGATGGACGTATTGAACGCGCTCTGCAGATTCGTGTATCTGATGTCGTACGCGCTCGTGGAGAAGTGAAGCTTCCCACCCAAGAGAACCACTTTGGTACCGATCTCGATGTTGCGCAGCTTGTCAGGCGTCAAAGCGAGCGCGCTCGGAACGCCATCGGCGATCACGGCGTTTGCCTGTGCCTGAGACTGCAGAATCCCGCTCCGAAATCCCGTGCCCGCATTGATGAACAGCATCCAGTCCTTCAATACGTGATAAGCGATATTCGCTCGCCAGGTCACGGCGGTAGGCTTGGAACCGCTGAACGCCGGAACACCGTTGGAGTAGGAGAGTGCGTCCCGATGATCCTCGAAGTAACGTACACCAATGAGAGGCACCAACTTTCCATCGAACAGATCGTAGCTGAGCTCCGAGAACGCCGAGCCGTTCTGCGTCCTGGTCTGGGTGCTGCCATTCAAGGCGAGAGTCGGGAAATTGATGAGGAAGAAGTAATTCCCGATCGCGCGCTGGAAGAATGTGCCTGCCACCCAGTGGAACGGCCCCTCCCCTGCGGAACTGAGGCGGAGCTCGTTGACGAAGTTGTGTGCGTCCCCGCCATTGATCAGCGTGCCGATGCCAAGCGGCGGGGGCAGTCCTAATCCGACACCAAACCCGCCTGGAAGGGATTCCTGGTAGGAGGTGGCGTTCGTCAACACCACCGTATCGAACTTATAGGTGATGGTATTCGAGAAGTAATTGGCCTTCCGACGATCGTATCCAGGAACGGTGCCCTGGTTGGAGGCGTACGGCGGATCGACCGAGTTCATCACCTGCAGATAATCCTGATTGGTGCTGAACTGCCAGGCGCGCAGGCGGACCGTGAGCCGGTCGGTGGGCCGCCACAGGAGCACGGCTTGCGCATCGGAGCTGCGGATATCGTTGGCGTCTGTTTTGTAGGGCGGCCCGACCGGCGCACCCTGATAGACATCGGAGTATCCTGCTCGGTAGTCGTAACCTCCACTCAGGCGCAAACCGAGTTGGTCATTGATCAAGGGCAATGACACGCCCGCGGCCACGGAATAGTTTGCGCCCCCGGCCTCGTCGGTCTTTCCCGACTCAATCTCGCTGTCGATGCCGAACTTCGTCAGGTCCGGATTCTTCGTGTGGAAGATGATGGCTCCGCCCATCGAGCCCTGCCCATAGAGTGTGCCCTGGGGACCCCGCAGCACTTCCACGTGATCCAGGTCGAAATATCGCAAGGGAGGCGCTGCCTGGTTGTTCGGCACCCCAAAGGGCGTATCGTCGAGGTAGTAGCCGATCATCCCATCGCCAACGGGGCCGCCGGCACCGGAACCGCGGAACGAAAAGATGCGGTATCCGGCGCCAATCTCACTCTGCTCGGAAGCGCCTGGAATCAGTTCGATCAGATCCAGTGTCTGCCGGACACCCTTTGAAACCAGTGAGTCGGCCGTGAAAGCCTGGATGGCCATCGGGACCTCATCAACGGGATGGGCACCTTCCTTCGTCGCCGTGACGATCACTTCCTGGAGGTCACCCTGGCCGGCGTTGGAGCTCGATGCGTTCTGAGCCATGGCGCCTTTCGTTG
Source organism: uncultured Steroidobacteraceae bacterium (assembly GCA_964563075.1). Taxonomy (GTDB): domain Bacteria; phylum Pseudomonadota; class Gammaproteobacteria; order Steroidobacterales; family Steroidobacteraceae; genus 13-2-20CM-66-19. The sequence continues at coordinate 3,817 of CAZLYG010000424.1, forward strand.
GCAAGACAGCGATGGCAACCAGCAGTGCCAGGCGCACCACGAGCGTAGCCTGCCCAACACGGCGCATGCCGATTGACACGAGCACCGCGTCGGCCCAGTCGCCTGCCCCAAGCTGCGGTGAACGGCTCATGTGTTCCCCCCTCCCTGCGTCTGACCCGTCAAGATCAACACGCAGTCGTTTGTTAGTAGAACAGAGCGAGGGCAACTTTAGCGCAATCGTTTGCGCTGCGCAAACGATTGCGCTACATTGCGGCGAACATCGTTGGCAGCCGGCACTGACGGCCAACCTGAAATCCGCGGCATCGGCTTTGACAGCGGGTCTCTCTCACTGGTCCCGGGCGTGGCCATCTACAGCGATGGGGTGTGGCGGCGGCCGAGGCGTAGACGGCCTCAATGTCCGTATGCCAAGGTCGCTTCGATACATGGGTTCCGGCAGCGCCGAAGGCGCGGTGAACATTCGCTGCAAATGACCGCTCCGGTTGGACTTGGCGCGCCCGCGCAGAACCCGGGCGCACTGCCACTCCTCGGCGCCGTAGAGGCCGGCGGGACCAAGCTGGTATGCGCAGTGGGGCGCTCTGCACTCGATGTCTTGGAGCGACTCACGATCCCGACGAGCGAGCCGGACGCCACACTCTCGGCGGCGCTGGGGTTCTTTGCACGGCAGGAGGAAGTGCGCGGTCGCATCGAGGCCTTCGGGCTCGCGTTCTTCGGGCCACTCGGCCTGAGGCACGACCGACTAACCTACGGCCAGCTGTTGCAAACTCCCAAGCCGGGCTGGAGCGGCGTCAACATTGTGGAAGCGTTCGCCAAACCCTTTCAAGCACCGGTCAGCCTCGACACCGACGTAGCGGCAGCTGCGATGGCGGAATGGCGATTCGGCTCAGGCCGTGGCACCGCGTCCATCGCTTACGTTACGGTCGGTACGGGCGTCGGCCTGGGATTTGCCCCGGATCCGGGAAAGCGCTCACGGCTTCTGCATGCGGAGGCGGGCCATCTGCAAGTTCGCCGCGCTCCGCTGGACGAAGATTTCCGAGGTATTTGCCCATTTCATGAGGACTGTCTGGAGGGGCTCGCCAGCGGGGTCGCGATCCGCGCCCGCTGGGGCTGCCAGCTGAACGCGTTGCCGCCGGGACACCCTGGGTGGGAGACGAT
>CAZLYG010000425.1:0-4966 GCA_964563075.1 uncultured Steroidobacteraceae bacterium
GCTGCATATTGCCGGTTCGCGCTACCACTCGCTGCAGGTGATCCGTGACAAGGTGGCGCAGCTGAACGAAGGCAACGTCCCGGATTTCGGCGAGGTGCAGAAAGAGCTCGCCGACGTCAATCGCTCCCCGGACCTGCGTGTCACGCCGGTTCTCAAGGCCTCCGCGACTCCCGGCCGCGTCGATGTCGACCTCGATGTCACCGACACGCTGCCATTCCATGCGACTCTCGAAGCGAACAATCGTTACAGCGCGGATACCACCAAGCTGCGCACCACCGGCGAGCTGCGCTACGACAATCTCTTCCAGGCCGGGCAGAGCTTGAGCGCGCAGTATCAGATCGCTCCCGAGCGCGCCTCCGACGCCAGGATCGCATCGCTCTCCTATGTGATTCCGATGCACAACAACCTCGTCTGGGCACTCTATGCCGTGCACTCCGACAGCAACATTGCCGCCGTCGGCGACCTCAATGTGATCGGCAAGGGAAATATCTACGGGGTGCGCCTGATTTCGTCCCTTCCCACGGATACCCGCAGTTTCTATCACAGCTTCACGGCGGGCGTTGATTACAAGGATTTTCAGCAGAGCGTGGTGGTGCAGAGTGCCGGGTCGAGCGTTGAGTCCCCGGCCAGCTACCCGGCCTTTTCGCTGCAGTACAGCAGCACCTGGCTCGGCGACGCAGCCGCGGGCAATCACATCGCGGCTACGAGCGGGGGACGCAGCTCCACCACGCTGGATGCCGGCATCGAATTCGTCGTGCGCGGCCTCGGCACGGACCGGCAGCAGTTCGCCGATAAGCGCGCCGGTGCGGGGCCCTCTTTCTTCATTTTCAGGCCCGGCTTGCAGCGTGAGCAATGGCTGCCGGGAGCCTGGAGTCTCGTCGGTAGAGTGGACGGTCAGGTCGCCAGCGGCCCGCTCATCAACAATGAGGAGTACGCGGCAGGTGGTGCGGACAGCGTGCGCGGCTACACCGAGGCCGAGCGGCTGGCGGACAATGGAGTGCGCGGATCAGTCGAGCTACGTACCCCGCAGCTGCTGGCGCATACATTTGCGCACGTCGAGAGATCGTATGTCCTGCTGTTTGCCGAGGGAGCGCACCTGCGCGTCATCGATGCGCTTCCCGGGCAGGAAAACCTCTACAACCTGGCCAGCGCCGGCCTCGGCCTGCGCTTCAAGGCGGCCGGCTTGACCATCAATCTGGACGGCGCGCGCATCCTGAAGGACGGCAGTGTCACGCTCGCAGGCCGGTATCGCGGGCTGTTCCAAGTGATCTACACCCACTGACCATCGGCCTGACGCCACCCAACGCAACCACGAAGCTCAATACCATGAAGATCGGCAAAGTCCTCCTCGTAGCGCTCCTGGTGCTCCCGGCCGTCGCGCAGGCGTGGTGGAACAAGGACTGGAAGCAGCGCACGCAGATCACACTGAATACGACCGCGGCGGGCGTGCAGACCCAGCAGGCGGTGAACGGCATGGCCGTGCCGGTGCGCCTGCATTCGGGGAATTTCGACTTCGTGGGCGCCAAGCCCGACGGATCCGACCTCCGCGTCATCGCCGCGGACGACAAGACCCCGCTGAAATTCTGGATCGAGCGCTTCGATGGCGTGAATGAGCTCGGGGTGCTGTGGGTGCAACTGCCCACGCTGCTGCCGGGGACGGACAAGAATACGTTCTACGTCTATGCCGGCAACGACAAGGCGACCGGTGACACGGGCGGCCCGGCTCTCTTCGATCCGGCCACGGTCGCCGTGTTTCATTTCGCGGAGAAGGATGGCATCGCCGCGGATCAGACCGGCACGCTGAAAGCGGCCGCCCCCGTGCCGCTGGAAGTCAACGGCCTGATCGGGCAAAGCGCGCACCTCAACGGTACCGCAATCTCCTGGCCGGCCAGCGACAAGTTGAGAGTGGCCGCGAATGCTGCCATGAGCGTCGCGCTGTGGATCAAGCCCGAAGTGCTCGGCGGCACTTTGTTTCACGAGGGGCCGCTGCAGATCACACTCGCGAACGGAGCTCTCACCGCCCAGCTGGGCAAAGTCATGGTCGCCGGTGGTCAGATTCCACCCTCTGCCTGGTCGCAAGTCGTGCTGACCATCGGCGCGGGCAAGGCCACGCTGTACGTGAATGGCGCACAGACTGGGCAGGGCGATGTCGGCAGCGGCGCGGCGCCCATCGAAGGTGAGGTGCAGGTCGGCGCGGGTTACCAGGGGCTCCTCGATGAGCTGGAGATTGCCACGGACGCGCGCACCGCAGAGTGGATCAAGGTTGCATACGCCGCCCAGAGCGCCGATGCCAAGCTCATCGCGACAAAGGGTCAATCGGCGGATGAGGCGGGCTCCGAGGGTGGCGGCGGTGGCTACTTCGGCATCCTGTTCAAGAGCCTGACGCCCGATGCCTGGGTGGTGATCGGCATTCTCGGTGTGATGTTCCTCATCGCCGTCATGGTGATGATTACCAAGGCCCTCTACGTGAACCGCACGGAAAACGCGAATCGCCGCTTTCTTGCGCAATTCCGCGACGCGCGCGATGTCATGAAATTGGGTGCAGGGGAGCAGCACGGCGATTCCTCGTTGTACCGGCTGTATCGTGCCGGGCTGACTGAGCTCACCAAGCGGGATGTCGGACTCAACGGGCAGAGGCTGTCGGGGGCTTCGCTCGATGCGGTCAAGGCGGCCATCGACGCTGATTCGGTGCGCGAAGGTTACCGGCTCAACGCGCAGATGGTGCTGCTCACGATCGCCATCTCCGGCGGGCCGTTCCTCGGCCTGCTGGGTACGGTGATCGGGGTCATGATCACTTTTGCCTCGATCGCCGCCGCAGGCGACGTGAATGTGAATGCGATCGCGCCCGGCATCGCGGCAGCACTCCTGGCCACGGTGGCAGGGCTGAGCGTCGCGATCCCCTCCCTGTTCGGCTACAACTACCTGGCGTCCAAGATCAAGACGATCTCTTCGGACATGCAGATATTCGTGGACGAGTTCGTGACGCGCGTGGCCGAGGCATACGAGGCGCACTAGCGCGTCGCCACCCGACGAGGCACCCATGTCAGCCGAGCAGAAAGAAGGCAATGACCTCTACGACGACATCAACATCACGCCGATGCTCGACCTGGCGTACGTGCTGCTGGTGACGTTCATCATTCTCACGACTGCGGCCGTGCAGGGCGTGCGCGTCCACTCCCCTGTAACCCAGGCGGCCGACAACCTGGGCAAGCCCCAGACGCGGGCGATCACCATCACCGCGGACGGCGCCATCTACCTGGATGCGTATCCCGTGACCCTCGATCAGCTGCGCACGACGCTCGCGCAGTACAAGGCGGCCAACCCCAACCTGCCGGTGGTGCTGAAAGGCGATTCGGCGACGCAGTACCAGAAAGTCGCGGACGTGCTGGAGCTGGTCAAGGGCCTGGACATCACCGAGGTTGGCCTGGTGACCAAGCGCATGGTGCCGTAGCGCCTGGCGCGCATGTGAGATCCGACATGCAAGTGCACAACGACGCGAAGCCCTACGACACGATCAACGTCACACCGATGCTCGATCTGGCGTACGTGCTGCTGGTCGTGTTCATTCTGATGACCACGGCCTCCATTCAGGGCCTCAACATCTCGATGCCCAAGCCCTCCAACAAACCCTCGACGGAGCAGCACGAGTTGAAGGTGATCCAGGTCACTGCCAGCGGCGCGGTGCTGCTGAACGGCGTCGGTGTGAGCCTGGCGGAGCTGCAGACGCAGCTCGAGGCGGCGCAGGCGCGCGATCCGAAGATGACCGTGGCGATCAAGGGTGATGCGGCCACCCAGTACGAAAAGGTCATCACCGTCATCGATCTGTGCAACACCCTGAAAGTCAACATGGGCCTGGTCACGAGTCGCATCGGCACCTGACCAGCGCCACCGCTACCCGGGTAGATGAATATGAGCAATCTCGTCGACACCGCGCACCACCGTACCGGCGCGCAGCTGTGGTTACGCCGCCTGGCAATGGCGCTCGGAATGTTCGCATTCGTCGGCGTTGTCGCATGGGCCGGGTTCAACCTGAGTCGCTCCTCGAGCGGCCCGGCGCGCCAGGTGGTGAAGATCGCGTTGCTGCCTGACACACCGCCGCCCCCGCCGCCGCCCCCGCCGGAGAAGCCGAAAATCGAGCCCAGGAACGAAGTGCACCAGCAGGTCGAGAAGCAGAAGCTCGAGACACCCCCGGAGCCTCAGCAGCTGAAGATGGAGGGGCAGGCGGGCGAGGGCCCGAGCCCGTTCGCGGCTGGCGAGGTCAAGAACGACTACATCGGCGGCGACATCGGCAACGGCGCGCGCTTCTCCGCGTATGTCGGTCGCGTCGCCCAGCTCATTCAGGAAGAGCTCGCCAAGCGCAAGCTACGGATCGCCGATGCCAGGGTGTTTCTCTGGCTGACCGCAGACGGTGGCATCCAGCGCTACGAGATCAAAGGCGCCAGCGGTGACCTCGAGCGCGAGTTGCGCGTGGCGATGGGAGACATTGGCCGAGTGCCCGAGGCGCCCCCGCAGGACATGCCCATGCCCATGGGCCTGGAAATCAGCGACCGCTAGGGCCGCGAGCGCCGCGCAACTTCGCAACAGCACACCCCAAAGAGATCACAGGACTCGTATGAAAACCCGATGGCTGGGCACGCTGCTGCTGTGCCTGCTCCCGCTCGTCGCCGCGCCGCCGGCCATGGCCGACGAGGTCGAAGACCTCCGCAGCCTGCGCGACACGACAATCGCGCTATTGAACCTGCTGGTGCAGCAGGGCGTGTTGACTCGCGAGAAAGCGGATGAGCTGATTCGCAAGGCGGAGCAGGCGGGCAAGCAGGCCGGCCCGGCCCCAGCAGCGTCCGGCGCCGGCGCGCCGGGTTCCGTGGCTGCAGCGCCTGGACCCGTAGGCGCGCCGGGCTCCGCCCCTGCCACGCCGGGCGCGGCGGGAGCTCCGGCGAGTGCCGGCGCCTCGCCACCGGGAGCCGCT
>CAZLYG010000426.1:0-4956 GCA_964563075.1 uncultured Steroidobacteraceae bacterium
GCTCGATGTCAGGCACGAGCGGCGTCTCGTTGACCATGCGCACCTGGCAAATCACCGGCGCACGCTCGGGGAAGATGCGTGAGTTATCAGGGCGCACGACATCGGAACTGACCCGTACCAGCTGCGGGAAGCCCTGCGAGACGATGGCGAAGTTCCCACCCTCAACTCGCGAACCCAGACAGTGCAGGATCACGATTCGCGTGCGTCCCGAAGCCGGCGGGATCATCTGACCGCAGGCGCCCTCGAAGGACACGAGCGGAACTGCGCGGCCATTCCAGGGCACCGTGCCGATGTACCACGGCGGAGCCCCAGTCATTTCGGAGGGCACCTGGAACCCGATCACTTCGGCCACGCAGGCGCGAGGAATGATGAGCCGGCCGTCGGTCAACGGTACCAGCAGACTGTAGATCTCAGTGACGCGCTCGGCCATTTATGCCCTGGCCTCATCCAACGCCGTATAGCCCGTATCGCCCAGACGTGTGGCGCGGCTGCGCTCTACGAGCGGGGCGATCGCATCGAGCAGTTGCGCCTCCTGGTAAGGCTTGCCCAGGTAGTCATCCACCCCGAGCTCGATAGCACGCGCCCGGTGTTTCTCACCGACGCGCGAGGTAATCATGATGATGGGCACGTTCTTCAGGCGCGGGTCATTGCGCACGTGCGCCGCGACTTCGTAACCGTCCATACGCGGCATCTCGATGTCGAGCAGGATGATGTCGGGCACGTTGTCCTGCAGCAGGGCCACGGCATCCATACCGTCGCGGGCGGTCAGGACGCGCATGCCATTTCGCTCCAGCAGGCGTTGCGTGACACGACGCACGGTGATCGAGTCGTCCACCACCATCGCAAACGTGCGCTTGTCGGTCTTCTCCTTGACGACGACCTGGGGCTGCGGCCGGCCGCGCCACTCCGCACGCACCAGCGCACCGATATCCAGGATGATCACGATGCGGCCATCGCCGAGAATGGTCGCGCCGGAGATGCCGCGAATGCTGGAGATCTGAGGCCCGACTGACTTCACGACGATCTCGCGGCTGCCTACCAACTCGTCAGCGACGAGGCCGGTCGAGTGCTCGCCCGCACGCACCAGCACCACGGGAATCGTGACGTCCTGTTCCGGAAGCGGCGACGGCTCGAGACTGACGAACGTGGCCAGGTGCTGGAACCGGTACTTCTGCCCGCCGTAGTCGAAAGCGTTCGCATCGCGGCCCAGGTGCGTAGTGACCTCGGCCTTCGACAGGCGCAGCACACCCTCGACCGTCGGCAAGGGTAACGCGTAGTACTCCTCACCCGTTCGGACCACCAGCGCATGGGTAATCGCCAGGGTGAACGGCAGGCGAATCGTGAAGGTGGTGCCTTCGCCCGCCTTGGTTTCCATGTGGAGCGCGCCGCCGAGCCGCTTGATCTCGGTGGCGACCACATCCATGCCAACGCCTCTGCCGGCCTGCTGCGTAATCGTGCCGGCAGTGGAGAATCCCGGCTCCAGGATGAGCTGCATCGCATCCTCATCGCTCAGGACCTGTCCGGCCGGGACCAGGCCGAGTGCCGCGCCTTTGGCGCGAATGGCATTCAGGTTCATGCCGCTGCCGTCGTCGGTCAGGCGGACCATGACTTCGGCGCCTTCACGATGCAGCTCGAGAACGATGCGCCCCGTCTCGGGCTTGTTGTTGCGCACGCGCTCTTCGGGCTTCTCGATTCCGTGCACCACCGCGTTGCGCAGCATGTGCTCGAAGGGCGGCAGCATTCTTTCCAGGACCTGCCGGTCCAGCTCGCCTGCGGCACCCTCGACGATGAGCTCCGCTTTCTTGCCGGTATCGGACGCAGCCTGGCGCACGATGCGCGCCAGTCGCTGCACGTGCCGCTGGAAGGGCACCATGCGTGTCCGCATCAAGCCGTTCTGCAGCTCGGTGATCGTTCTTGCCTGCTGCTGCAGCAGGTTCTGCGTGTCCTTGGCCAGGTTCTCGAGCAGCTGCTGAATGCTTGCGACGTCATTGGCTGTTTCAGCCAGCGCGCGCGAGAACTGCTGGATCGAGGAGTACCGGTCCAGCTCCAGGGGATCGAAGTCCCCGCGATGTCCGGCCTCATCCTCATGGCGATGCAGAATCTGCGCCTCGGTCTCAATTTCCAGGCTGCGCAGCTGCTCCTTCAGACGAGTGACGGTGCGCGACAGCTCGCCGAGGTTGAAGTCGATGGAGCCCAGTTGCTGCTCGAGGCGCGAGCGGGCAATGCTGGCCTCGCCGGAAATGTTGAGCAATTGATCGAGAAGGTCTGCGTCCACGCGCGCCATCTCGACACGCTCGGGCTGACCAACAGGCTCGCGCCCTGGCGGCACGGGCATGGGCGGCGCAGGTCCCTCATCGCCTCGGCCTTCCGACAGCCGCGCCAAGGCAACCGAGACGCTGACTGCGGCGGCGCGAGGTGCGGCTTCTGCTGGTTCCCGGGCGCCACGCGCCTCGCCTGTTTCGTGCGAGGCATCCGCTTCATGGGCTGCGCCAGCAGAACGGGCTGCGACGGCCTCATCCGCCGCGCCGGATTCGTACGACTCTGCGCCAGAGTGCGAAGCGTCGCTGCCATAAGGAGCTACGTCCCCGGCGGAGACGTCCGCAGCGGAGGCTTCCCCTGCAAGCTCGCCGGGCAACTCGATGCTGTGAGGCTCATCGGCGAGCTGCGCGCTGACATCGGGTGCGTGCGCCCGAACCGTTTCCGCGAGCTCGTCAGGTGCACCGACGGGTATCCCGGACTCCAGGTCCTGATTCCACTGCTGCTGAAGATCGAGCGACGGCGCCAGATCGTCGGCACTGAGGATGATCTCCTCGCCCTCGTCATCTGCAACGCCGGGCCATTCTAGCGAACCGGCGGTCACCGGCTCTTCCGTTTGAGGCGTCTCTGACCCCAACTCGACGGCGGCCGGTGAAGGTGCGACAGGCGCCGGTGGAGCGGCAGCGGCTGGGGCTGGCCCGCCAGCTGCCGGCGCGGTGGCCGCGGCGGGTGCCGGCGCCGGAAGGGGCTCGCCACGAGACAAAGCGTGAATGCGAGCAATCGTCGGTCGAGCCTGCGTTACGCGACGTCCGTTGGCCACGGCCTCACGCATGCGGGCCAGCTCATCGAGACTCGCCTGGATGGTATCGAATACCGCGTCGTCGGCTGTCACCGAGCCGTTGTCGACCTGCATCACGAGCGTTTCGAGCTCGTGACTGAGATCGCCCATGGCGGTGATGCCGGCCATGCGCGCGCCACCCTTCAGCGTGTGCAGTGGCCGCTTCAACGCCGAACGATAGTCGGCGCTCGATGGCTCAGTGCGCCAATCCGAGAGGGCGTGCTCGGAAGCGTCAATCAGCTCCAACGCCTCCTCGGTGAAGATGGCAGCGACCTCGGGATCGAAATCGCCTGCGTCCTCAATCAGCTCCTCAGAGGAAGGCTCCGGCACGGCTTCCGGAGAAGGCTGCGGTGCGGATGAACCCTGTGCGCGCGAACCCGCAGCCTGACCCTCAGCCTGACCCGCAGCCTGGCCCGCGGCTTGCGATGCCGCTTGGGCCGCCGTGTGTGCGGCGTCGTGTGCTGGCGCCGTCGCCTGCGTGTGTGGGGCCCCGTGTGCAGGCGAAACCGCGTGCGCTGGCGGGTGCGCATGCGCAGCCGCCACGCGCTGATCCAGCATCGCCTCGGCGTCGGCGATGCGCTGCTGCAGCTCGCCATGGACCATGAAGTAGCCGGTCCCCTCGTCCAGATGGGTGGCGACGGACTCCATCGCTGCCATGCAGTCAGAGAGCAGCACGAGGTCCTGATTAGTCAGTCCCAGCCCGCTGCTGAACACACGGCGCAGCCAATGATCGAGGGGCTCGGCAAGACGGATTCCATGCCTCGCCTGGGCCATCTTGGAGCTGCCCGAGAGCGTGTGGCAGGCCCGATAGACGTCCTCGGGGATTGCGTGGGGCTCGGGAGACGACGACTCGCGATGCAGATACTTGCGCACCGTCGCGACGTGGGCGCTGGTCTCCCGCGCATATATCTCGCGCAGCACCTCGTCCTGATCCTGCTGCCTGGCGGCATCCGCTGCAGCGGGCTGGAGTGCTGGCTGTTCCGGGCTCGCTGCAGGGTGCTCGGCCGCTCCGGCTGGCGCCGCTGCACCGCTGGCAGCTTCGCCGGCTATCTCGTCGATCAGCTCGACGGGCGGCTCGACGTGGTCGGGGGCCGCTTGGAGCCTCGAGCTCTCAACCGGAGATATCGCGCCGCGCCGAGGTTCCGGCGGCGGCTGAGCCGCTTCCTCCTCCGCCTGAGCAACAGGCGCAGCTCGTGTTGGGGCAGCCCCCGGCTGGCGGCCCGCAGCGAGCGCGTGCGCGTGGGATGCAATAGAGGCGGCGTCGACTCGAGGATTCCGACCGGTCTCCAGGTGCTCGATCATTTCAGGCAGCCCGGCGACGGCTTGCCGCAACACCTCGAGAATGGCAGGGGAGCGCGACAGCGTGTTATCGATGACGCGGTTCAGGAGATTCTCGATGGACCACGCAAACTCACCGAGGTCGCGCGCTCCAACCATTCTTCCGCTGCCCTTCAGGGTATGGAAGCTGCGGCGCACCGTGATCAGCGACTCGCGATCGAGCGGATTCTGATCCCAGGCCGGGAAGCAACGCTGAATCTTCCCGAGCTCCTCGTGCGCTTCCTCGATGAAAAGCTTCACCAGCTCGGGATCCGCGGTCTCGGCCAGCGCAGCGACGACCGCAGTGCGCGAAGGCGACAGAACCGGCGCAACGCTGCCCACTGCGGTGGCGGACGGGTCGGCCTCAGATCCGATGACCACCCCGGTTTGCGCAATCTGCACTGTGCGCGCATAAGCCGAAGGCTCCAGCGGCGGCACGGTGGGCACGGGCGCAGCCTGCTGCTGCTCCAGTGCCTGCACACAGGCCTGGGCGTTGTCGAGCATGTACCAGGGATCGCTGCGCCCGGCCTGCAGCGTCTCCATGT
>CAZLYG010000427.1:0-4941 GCA_964563075.1 uncultured Steroidobacteraceae bacterium
ACGACGGCTTCACGTTGAACGACCTCGTCAGCTACAACGACCGGCACAACGACAAGAATGGCGAGAACAACCAGGATGGCAGCTCCAACAACCGCTCGTGGAACTGCGGGGCCGAGGGTCCGACGGAGGACCCTCAGGTGAAGGAGTTACGCCGGCGCCAGCAGCGCAACTTCCTCGCGACGCTGCTACTGTCGCAAGGCACTCCGATGCTGCTGGCGGGCGATGAGTTCGGCAACACGCAGTATGGCAACAATAACGCCTACTGCCAGGACAACGAGATCACGTGGCTGGACTGGAGTGCCGCCGCTGACTCCCGCCCCTTGAGCGAATTCGTGCGGCACCTGACCTCGCTGCGGCGCAAGTATCCGATCCTGCGCCGCAATCGCTTTCTCACCGGTGCCGTCAACGAGCGCATCGGTGTCAAGGAGATCGCCTGGGTCCATGCTTCAGGCACGGAAATGACCGAAGAGCAATGGAAGGACGGCAACATGCTGTGCTTCGGCATGATGCTCGACGGCCGCGCGCAGCCGACCGGACTCAAGCAGCGCGGCACCGATGCGACGCTGCTGATCGTCTTTAACTCCTATCACGACGTGGTGAAATTCACCCTCCCCGAATCCAGCGAAGGCCGCCACTGGGAGCTCATCATCGATACCAACATCCCGGAGAGTCCGCGCGGCCCGGGCAAGCGGTTCGAGCCGCACACGGAATACGAGACCACCGGGCGGTCGCTGCTGGCGTTCGTGCTGCACGCGAACGGCGGCTAGCCCGCCGCGCCGCGCGCCCTGCTTCGGCCTTTGGTAGGCTCGAAGCGTGCGCTGGCTGACCCTCATTCATCGCTACCTCGGCATCACCTGCTCCGTACCCGTCGTGCTTGCGCTATCGGCGGGGGCAACTCTATTTCCGTTGTTCCGGGGCGTTAACAGGCCGTTAATGGCCCGTTAACGATTCAGACACCGGCTTGGAGCGCTTCCTGAAGGCGCAACCGCGCGCGCCGGATCCGCATCTCGACCGCCTTCTTCGTCAATCTCAGCTCGCGCGCGACCATCGCTTGCGGCAGCTCCGATAGAGCCGTTAGGACCAGCGGCTCCCGTAGCTGCGCAGGAAGCTCCTGCAGCGCACGGCTCAGTTCACGAACGCCTTCCCGCCCGATCACGATGGATTCGGCGCTGGGCGTACCGAAGGCCCCGCCGTCGTGGACTACCTCTTCCTGAAGCCGCGCGAGGGCACCGCGCCGTACGTGCTTGCGCCGCGCCCAGTCCCGACATTTGTTCAGACCAATGCAGGTGAGCCACGCCTCGAAGGGGCGTGCCGCGTCGTAACTGAACAGGGATCGCCAGACGGCCAGGTGAGTCTCCTGCATGACGTCCAGCACGTCCTGAGGATTTCGCACCCGGCGCGTCACCAGCCTGCGCAGGTGCTGGGCGTGCCGATCCATCAGGTCGCCGAAGGCGTCCGCGTCACCCGCCATCGCCAGCTTCACCAGCTCCGCATCCGTCAGCCCGCTCACAGGCGCCCCTCTACAGCCATTGCCACTGCAGCGTTGCCGCTCCGCGCGGGGGAGTCACGTTTTTTACGGTTCCCGGAGCGTTGGTCGGCGTTACTCCTGCGACGAGTGGCCGTGACGGTGGTGCAGGTCCGGGAAGTGGGCGTGGGAGTGAGTCAGCGGCTCGTGCCGGTGCCGATGGGAGTGGGGCTCGCCAGGAGGGTCTGCAGGACCATGAAGGTGCTGATGATGCTCATCGTGGACGTGGCGGTGCTCGTGCTCCATGTCCTCGTGCGTGTGCAGGTGGATGTGCTGCTCGCGCAGGTGCAGGTATAGCCCGACCCCCATCAGGACGCCTGCGGCGATGAGGCGGGACGTCAGGGGCTCGGAGAACAGCACCACCGAGAGCACGGCACCGATGAAGGGAGCCGTGGAGAAGTACGCGGCCGTGCGGGCAGTGCCCAAGTTGCGCAGGCCAAGCACGAAGAGCACCAGGCTCACGCCATATGACAGAAACCCCGTCACCATCGCGGCCCCTGCGGCAGGAGCCGAAGGGATGCTCGCATGGGTGAGCAGGGCCAGGGTGAGATTGGCCGAGCCGGCGACGAGACCCTTGACGGCGGCAATCTGCATCGGATCGGCCCGGGAGAGCGATCGGGTGACGTTGTTATCGATTCCCCACGCAACACAAGCGCCCGCGACCCACAGCGCGCCGATGTCCGGCCGCACCGAGCCGCCGCTCCATGAAAGCAACACGGCGCCGGCGAGGATCGCGAACGCTCCCAGCAGCAGGCGCCGGTCCACGTTCTCGCGCAGGAAGAGCCAGGCGATCGCCATGGTCACCAGCCCTTCGAGATTCAGCAGCAGGGAAGCCGAGGCGGCTGTGGTACGCGCCAGGCCCGCCATCAGAAGCACCGGGGCCACTGCGCCCCCCAGCAGGACGGCAACACACAGCAGCGGTAGATCGGAAACGCGCAGGTCCGCCTCGCCCGCCCCCCGTCCCATGAGCCTCCGGCCGAGCAGCACGATACCCAGCCCGAGGCCGGAGCCGAGATAGAACAGGCCCGCCAGCAACTGCGGTGGCAAGCCCTCCCCCAGCAGGGCCTTGGCCAGCGGCGTACTGGCACCAAACAGCACCGCGGCTGCGATGGCCATCGCGATGCCGGAATGGCGGGTGCTCTGGAAATTCTTCACGTCGATCTGATCCGTTTCCGAGGGATATGGCACGCTGCTGCGTATTTGATTAGGGTAGCGGCGCGCCCATGTCCCCGCTGAGTTCGGAGCCGTTAGATGCACATTATGGAAGGTTTCCTCCCCCCCTCGCACTGCATCGCGTGGGGAGCCGCATCGGCCCCGTTCCTGGTGCACGGAGCGGTCAAGCTCCGCCGTGTCATGCGCGAGCACCCGCAGGCGCGGCTCACGTTGGCGGCCTCGGGAGCGTTCACGTTCGTCCTGTCGGCGCTGAAAATGCCCAGTGTCACTGGCTCCTGCTCCCACCCCACCGGTACGGGGCTCGGAGCGGTGCTCTTCGGTCCACCCGTCATGGCCATCATCGGGGCGATCGTGCTGCTCTTCCAGGCTCTGCTGCTCGCGCATGGAGGCATTACGACACTCGGAGCGAATATCTTCTCGATGGCGATCGTCGGCCCGTGGGTCAGCTATGGGCTCTGGCGCCTGTGCACGTCCCTTGGGCTGTCGATGGCCATAGGTGTGTTCGTTGGCGCGGCGCTCGGCGACCTGGCCACCTATGTCACCACGTCCGTGCAGCTGGCGCTGGCCTATCCGGACGCCGTGAGTGGCGTGACGGGCTCGTTCCTGAAGTTTGCTGGCATCTTCGCCATCACGCAGGTGCCCCTGGCCATCGCTGAAGGCTTCCTCACCGTGCTGGTGATGAATGCCCTGTCCGAGAAGACGCAGGTCCTGGAGGACCTCGGGCTGCTGCGGGGGCGCACTTGAGGCTCATCTCCCGGCGCGCGCGCTACCTGCTGCTGCTCGGAACGATCGCATTGGTCGTTGTGCCGCTGGTGTTCGTCAAAGGCAACTACGGCGGCTCGGACGACCAGGCCTCGGCGGCCGTCGCCGCCGCGCAACCCGGCTTTCATCCCTGGTTCGAGCCCATCTGGAAACCACCGAGCGCGGAGATCGAGAGCCTGCTGTTCGCCGTGCAGGCGGCCATCGGCGCCGGTGTCATCGGTTATGTGTTGGGGCGCATCCATGGCGCCGCCAAGGAGCGCGAGGCACTCAACGACAACAAGAAAGCCTCGCCCACCGATGTCACAACTTGACACCGTCGCCAATACCAACCGCTGGCGTGGAAAGTCGCTGACCGAGAAATCGCTGCTCGCACTGGGGATGCTGGCGATCGCAGTCGGCGTTCCCTCGTGGCAGAGCGCGCTGCTGGTCGCCTTCCTGATGACCGCGGCGACACTGTTCGGCGCTCGGGTTCCAGTGCGCCTGTGGTGGCAGACGCTCATCGCGCCGCTCGGCTTCCTGCTCGTGGGCGTAATCAGCCTCGCCCTGCAGGTCGATGGGCACTTGCACGTTGGACTGGCCCCGCACGGGATCGAGCTGGCCGGACGGCTCGCCGCCCGAGCGCTGGCGGGCGTGACCTGCCTGTTGTTTCTGGCGCTGACCACCCCTGCGACGCATCTGGTCGCCGGACTGCGCCGCATCGGCATCCCCGCGGAGATCGCCGAGCTGGCGCTGCTGATCTACCGTTTTCTCTTTCTGCTCACCGATACGGCCGAGGCGATGCACGCGGCACAGGCGGCGCGCCTCGGCCACAGTACGTATCGCCGCCACCTGCGTTCGCTGGGCCTGCTGATCGCGAACCTGATGCCGCGTGCGCTGTCGCGCGCCAAGGCACTCGAAGTGGGCCTGGCGGCGCGCGGCTGGAGAGGAGATCTGCGAGTGCTCAGTCCCGTGCGCGGAGTTTCGACGGCAGGTGTGACCGCGATCATCGTCGTCGAGCTGTTGGTCATCGCGTTGGGATTGCATACGGCATGAGGCTGCTCGAAGCGCGTGAGCTCACGCACACCTACCCCGGCGGCGTCCACGCCCTCAACCAGCTGACTCTCTACGTCGAGCGCGGGCGGCGGCTGGCCATTCTCGGCGCGAACGGCTCCGGCAAGACTACCTTGCTCCTGCACCTCAACGGCACTCTGCGTCCCCACTCCGGTCAGGTGCTGCTGGAGGGCACGCCAACGGGTTACGACGCGCCCGCCCTCACGGCGTGGCGCCGCCGCGTAGGGCTCGTTCTACAGAACGCCGATGACCAGTTGTTTGCGGCCACGGTGGCCGAGGATGTCTCCTTCGGACCGCTGAACCTCGGCATGAGCGAGGCGGAAGCTCGTCAGCGCGTCGACTACGCACTCGATGCCCTGCACATCCACAACCTCGCGGACCGCCCGACACACATGCTTTCCTTCGGGCAGAAAAAACGGGTCGCGATCGCC
>CAZLYG010000428.1:0-4910 GCA_964563075.1 uncultured Steroidobacteraceae bacterium
ACCCCTTGCAGGTGACTACCACCCTGACGAGGTGCGCAACGCGGCATTTGCTCTCGCCCGCGGGGCTGGATGAGATTGGACCGGGTCGTTACGAGAAGGGGTTGAGGACAGGGACACCGGTGCCGGCGTAGTGAGCGTCGTTGCGGGTGACGACGGTGAGGCCGTAGAGGAGCGCGGTGGCGGCGATCTGCTTATCCAGCGGGTTGTGGGGACTGGGGACGCGGAGGCGGCCCCAGATATCGGCGGTATCCTCGTCGAAGGGAAGGATAGCGTCGGCGTAGTTGGCGACGACGCGGTGCAACCAGCGCTCGAGGAGCTGAGCTTGGGGCTCATCGCCGCGGTAGCGGATGCGTTCGACGCCTTGGCGGACCTCGCCGAGGGTGACGACGGAAAGGTGGACTGGGGCGGCCTCGGCAACGGTCTTGGCGAAGAAAGCGCGGACGCCGGTGTTGGCGCGGTCGCCCTTCCTGGCTTCGCTGATGACGTCCGTGTCGATGAGGTACACGGCTAACCTCGGGAGTCGTCCTGGACGCGGGCGAAGTCGTCGTCCCGGCCAACATTGGGGATGGTGGCGAGGACTTCTGCCAATGAACGGCGACGGGGGCCGCGCAGTGCGGCCTGGAGAATCTCGCGATGCTCCTGCTCGGCGCTGCGGTGGTGCTTGGCCGCGCGGCGCTTGAGCTCCTTGACGATATCATCGGGAAGATTGCGGACGACGAGCTGGGCCACGGGCAGGCGCTCCGATTGACAATGATATCAATGCTATCACCTGGGAGACAGGGCGACAAATCCGGCTCAGGCGCTGTGTCGCGAAGAAGTGCGGGCGCCCCCCGGCCGGGGCTCATGTAGCTCGTCGGTTCGTTTCGCTGGCGTGCGCGTTGCAGGCGATGCGGGACTCAGGGTCGTCTTGAAAGTCGCCGTCCTCGAGCATGTCCATTGCGAGGGTCACAACAGAGGCGAGTGCGAGGAGCAAGGCGATCGCGAGAGCTAAGAGGACCTTCAGCGCGATGCCCAAGTTGATTTCCTGTGACGTCGAAAGATAAAGAGTACTGAAGAGGGAGCCGGAGCCGGATCTCCCTTGTGGGAGAGGACGGTCGCCCCTTTCTGACGCACCGTTTCATGGCTGCTGCAAGCACATTCCTGCGCTGCCACGAGGACGGCGGGCCTCGAGTTGCCGCGACACTGAGAGCAGACTTTTGTCCCTGAGCGCGCTGCAGCATTCCACGCTGGTGAGTGGTTGCAGCGCGATGCACTCGGCACCCTCCCCTCCTCCGATACCGCACGGACCGGTCAAGACGCCGTCACTGCACCGGTCGATATCACGATGCCAGTTGCCGGCCCTTCAGGCGACTTTCAGAGTCTTGATCATGGCCTCCTGCAGCTCCACCCGGCACTGTCCCTGTACCCAGCATGCGTAATCGGCGGCAGGTCAACGGCTGCTTGCAACGCCTGAGACTTGACGCCGGGAGATCATGGATCGTAATCACCGAGGCGAACGAATTCGTGTGGCCAGGGCCCGACCTGCGGCTCGAAGTAGTCGCCGCCAGCCCGGTAGCTGTCGAGCAAAATCGGTCCCTTCCCCGGATCGAGCGGAGGCAGGTTGCACGCGACCTCCAGTCTGAGCGGCTCCGGCAGGGTCACTTTGATCGCAGAGAGACTGCCCTGGCAGTAGCACGGCCTGTCGCCCCAGTCTCCCGATGAGACAGACAGCTTGTCCGCCAGCGCCTCGCAAACCTTCGCGTCAGCGGATGCCATCGCGCAGTAGAGGAGTCCCAGCACGCCGCTGGCGCCTGCATGCCAGACCGCAGGCTTGCACGTGCATCCTCGGCGCAAGAGGTTCTTTCGTGCCAACATGCGGCCCGCCCCCATGAGTCGCAGCGAAGTTCCGCGACTATATGAGAGGCGCTGCGTTTCGCGCAACCCGGCTGGGCGGTTGCCTATGTCATCGTGTGCACCGGTTGCGACTCGATCTGACACAACGCTCGAAAGGATGAGCCGCTTTCTGTGCAGCTGCCTGTTGGTCGCTGATACATCTGTGTTGCACAGACTTGATGCGCGATCCCCGCCACACGCCGCATTGCAACTCCAGATCGACGGCTGACACCGACCGCTGCGCGAGCGCGGTGAAAGGCCCGAGCTCCCGGTAGCGCTCCGGGCATGCGAATTGCGGACCGCCATGATGACGTGGCAATTGCGTGACGCCCGCGAAGTCGTAGCCCGCGCGACGGTTTCGGGAGTGTCTCATCCGTGCGGCTACTATCAGGAAGAAGCACGACATGCCTATCCGTGAGCTGCTGAAGAAACCGGGCCTCTTTTCCGAGCCTCTGGCCCTGGTTTCGGCCGACGGTACGATCGAGACACCCAACCACCCGTTTGCTGAAGAGCTGGGATTTGCGCCCGAGGCCCTCGTTGGACGACGACTCGACACGCTGGCGGCGGCCTCGGCCAGTGCGATTCAGGAATATCTGCGCGCATGCGCGGCCAGCACGGACGTCGTGCACGGCTCCCTGATCCTGCGCAGGCGTGCAGAGACGATCGCCCTGCAGGCTCGGGGCATCGCCTATCCGATCGATGGCGCACCTTCCGCGTCCCAGGTGCTGCTGCGGTTGATCACTCAGCAGAAATCCGTGCGAGCCCTGCGCGAGCCCGTTCGGGATCACGCCGAATGGCAGGACATCGAGAACTCTCTGCGGCGCCAGAGTCAGATCCTCGAGGTGACTCTCGCCAGTATCGGAGATGCGGTCATCGTGACGGATGCCGAGGGACGAGCGACGTTCGTGAACTCGGTCGCCGCCGAGCTGATCGGCTGGCCCGCACGCAAAGCTCAAGGCAGGCCGCTCAACGAAATTTTCCCCATCGTGAACGAGCGCACCGGCCGTCCAGTCGACAATCCTGTGGAGAAGGTGCTGCAGACGGGTGCGATGTCAGGGCTTGCCAACCATACCGTGCTCGTAACGCGCGACGGCCGGCAGATTCCCATCGACGACAGCGCGGCGCCGATTCGCCTCCCGGATGGCACGTTGTTCGGGGTGGTGCTGATATTCCGCGACATCACCACACAACGCCGGGCACACCACGCGCTCGCCCGGCTGGCAGCGATTGTCGAGTCATCCGACGATGCCATCGTGAGCAAGACATTGGACGGTCGGATTACCTCCTGGAATCCCGGCGCGGTTCGCATCTTTGGCTACGCACCGGAAGAGGCGATTGGGCAACCGATCACGCTCATCGTGCCACCGGAGCTGCTCGAGGAGGAGGCTCAAGTCCTCGCCACGCTCCGACGGGGCGAGCGCGTCGATCATTTTGAGACGATACGCCTGACGAAGGATGGCCGGCGGATCGACGTTTCACTGACGGTGTCGCCGGTGCGCGATGAGCAGGGAGAGATTGTCGGAGCTTCGAAGATTGCGCGCGATATCACGGAGCGCAAGCGAGCCGAATGGGCGCTGCGTGAGGCAGACCGCCGCAAGGACGAGTTCTTCGCGATGCTGGGGCACGAGCTCAGGAATCCGCTGGCATCGATGCGCAATGCGACAGAGCTATTATGCCGCAACAGACAGGCGCAGACCGATTCACGCGTCGCCTGCGGGATCCTGGATCGACAGCTGCAGCAGATGACGCGCCTGGTGGATGACCTGATGGATGTCTCGCGCATCAGCGCCGGCAGAATCGCACTGAAGGAGGAGCTCATCGAGCTGACGGCACTCCTGCGGGATCTGGAGAGTTCCATGCGGCCGAACTTCGACGTCGCGCGACAGGCACTGGAGATGCACCTTCCGCCGGAGCAGCTTTGGGTGCACGGCGACCGCGCCCGCCTGGTGCAGGTCTTCTCGAACATTCTGGACAACGCACGCAAGTACACGCCGCAAGGAGGTCAGGTTACGGTGCTGATGCGGGGCACAGAGGGCGCCGCGGTAGTCACGATTCGCGACACGGGGATGGGCATCCCCGCCGGAATGTTGGATGAGATCTTCGAGCTGTTCACTCAGGTGGAGCCCGCCCCGGAGCGCTCGCGTGGCGGGCTCGGCATCGGGCTGACGCTGGCAAGACGGCTCCTGGAGCTTCAGGGTGGAAGCATCCAGGCGTACAGCGCTGGAGAGGGGCGAGGAAGCGAATTCACCGTACGGCTGCCCCTGCAAGCCGGGCCGACACCGCAGAGCGGGACTCCGTCGCCGCAGTCTGAGAGCGCGACGGTTGCGCGCCGAGTTCTCATCGCGGACGACAATGTGGATGCCGCCTTGACGCTCGGTATGCTACTGCGAATGATGGGCCACGAAACACGAGTCGTGCACGACGGGCTAGCGGCGGTGGAGGCCGCGGAAGCCTTCCGACCGGAAGTGGCGATTCTGGATCTCGATATGCCCGGGCTCGACGGACTGGGGGTTGCTCGACGCATCCGCGAACGGCCGTGGGCGGGCAGCGTGAAGCTGGTCGCCTTGAGTGGCTTGAGTCAGGATCGACATCGAAAACTCACGCAGCAGGCGGGATTTGACCGCCACTGGGTAAAGCCGATCGATGCCAAGGCATTGGGAGAGTTGCTGGCGGATCTGCCGCAGCAGCGGCCCTGATCGCGTGCGCGATGTGGCTTTGATCAAGGGCGCGGTGACAGCAGAACAACGAGCGCATCGAGCTGCTCGAAAGTCTCACGCATCCCGTGCTCCATCCCCGAGGCGACGGCACCGTCCAGGGCTTCCTTGCTCGGGAACAGCTGATGAAGTGTCAGCTGCGTTCTGCCGTCAACCTCCTCGAACGTGGCGGTGACGATGGCCTCCCCGGCACTGTGCATACGCTCATAGATCTGCGTCAGCACCACTCGCCGGGGTGGCTCAACCTCCAGGTACCGTCCGGAGAACACCTCCGGGTTCTTCGGGTCGCGCCCGAACGCGTAGCGATAAGTTCCACCGACGCGC
>CAZLYG010000429.1:0-4889 GCA_964563075.1 uncultured Steroidobacteraceae bacterium
TACCCGGGCCAGCTCCCCGTCAACGCCCACGAGGACGCCATGCTGCGTGCGATCCATTACATTGGGCTCGAGCCAGGCAGGGCACTGACGGACCTCAGGATCGATCGGGCGTTCATCGGATCCTGTACCAACGGTCGGCTCGAGGACCTGGAGAGCGCCGCTGCAGTGGTGCGCGGCAGGAGAATCGCGGCGGGAGTCGAGGCCTGGGTCGTGCCGGGCTCGAGCCCGGTGAAGCGCGAAGCGGAGGCGCGAGGACTGGATCGAGTGTTCAAGGAAGCGGGCTTTCAGTGGCGTGAAGCGGGGTGCTCGATGTGTCTGGGCACCAATGGCGATGTCGTTGGGCCCGGTGAGCGCTGCGCGTCCAGCACCAACCGCAACTTCGTCGGCCGTCAGGGGCCAGGATCGCGCACGCACCTGATGAGCCCCGCAATGGTCGCCGCCGCGGCCGTCAGCGGCAGGCTGACCGATGTGCGGCGCCTGCTCCAGAGGCGGTAAGCATGGAGCCGTTCAAGCCGTTGCATGCAGTGGCCCTGCCGATCGCTCAGCCCAATTTCGACACGGACCAGATTCTTCCGGCGCGCTTCCTGCAGAAGCCGCGCGCGCGCGACTTCGGCGAGTTCCTGTTTCGCGATCTGCGCTATGGGAGCGATGGCGCCGAGAACCCCGAGTTCGTGCTCAACAGGCCCGAGTACCGGGGCGCGCGCATCGTCCTCGCCGAGGAAAACTTCGGTTGCGGCTCCTCTCGCGAGCACGCCGTGTGGGCGCTCTATGACTATGGCATCCGCGCCGTCATTGCGCCCAGCATGGGGGACATCTTCATGTCCAATGCGGCCAAAAACGGCTTGCTGACGATTGTTCTGCCGGCACCCGTCGTGGCAGGCATGATCGAGGCGGTGCTGGCGGAGCCGGGATTGCAGATCGCGGTGGATCTCGAAACGCAGTCGGTCACTGTGCCCACGCGCACGTCGGGCGAGGACACCAGCTACTCCTTCGAGATCGACGCCTACCGCAAGAGATGTCTGCTGAGCGGGCTGGACGAGCTTGGCTATACGCTGACGCAGCTGGAGAGAATTGCAGCCTTCGAGCGGGGCTATCGTGGATAGAACGTGAAGATCGCAGTATTGCCCGGGGATGGCATCGGGAAAGAAGTGACGGCCGAGGCGGTGAAGGTCTTGCGCGCGGCCGTCGGCCCGAGAGCGCTCGAGCTTACCGAAGCGCCGGTGGGCGGCGCGGGCGTGGAGGCGGCGGGCGATCCCTTGCCGCCGCAAACGCTGGAGATCGCGCGACGCGCAGATGCGATCCTGTTCGGCGCTGCCGGCGTGCCAGGCGATGAGAACATCCCTTACGCGATGCGCCCGGGCGCGAGCCTCCTGCGGCTGCGCAAGGCGCTGGAACTGTTCGCGAACTTCCGCCCAGCTTTCCTCTTTCCTGAGCTGACCGAAGCCTCGACGCTCAAGCGCGAAGTCATCGACGGACTCGACATCATGATCCTGCGCGAGCTGACCGGGGATTTGTACTTCGGTGAGCCACGGGGCGTCAGAACCAACTCCGCAGGCGAGCGCGAAGCGTTCAACACGATGCGCTACTCGGAAGGGGAGATCGAGCGCATCGCACGAGTGGCTTTCGAGACCGCCCGTAAGCGCCGTCGCAAGGTATGTTCCGTCGACAAGGCCAACGTGCTCGAGACGATGCAGCTGTGGCGTGAAGTCACGACACGGGTGGGCAAAGATTACCCGGATGTCGAGTTGACCCATGTCTTCGTCGACGCCGCGGCGATGATGCTCATGCGGGCACCGAAGCAGTTCGATGTCATTGTGACCGGCAACGTATTCGGCGATATTCTTTCGGACGCCGCTGCCATGTTGACAGGATCGATCGGCATGTTGCCCTCGGCATCCCTGGGCGCGGGCAGCAAGGGCCTGTACGAACCCGTACACGGCAGCGCACCGGATATCGCGGGCAAGAACATCGCTAATCCGCTGGCGGCGATTCTGTCCGCCGAGCTCATGCTGCGCTATTCGTTCGACGATGCGCGCAGCGCGGAGCGAATTTCCGGTGCGGTGCGCAAGGTGCTGGCCGCGGGTTACCGCACTGCCGACATCTTCGAACCCGGCATGAAACGGGTGGGTACACGAGAGATGGGAGACGCAGTGGTGGCGGCACTGGCATGAATAACATCGACCTCTCAGGCCGCACCGCGGTCATCACCGGGGGCGCCCGCGGGATCGGATTTGCGACCGCAGAGCGTTTCCTCAGGTCCGGCGCACAGGTGGCGCTGTGGGACATCGATGCGGTGCGGGTAAAGCACAGCACGAACGAGCTGGCTGCGTTGGGCACTGTGAGCGCTCATGTAGTGGAGCTCACCGATGAGTCCGCGATCCAGGCGGCGCTTGCGGAGACACTGGCCGCGCATTCACGGCTGGACATCCTCGTGAACAGTGCCGGCATCACCGGTGGCAACGGCTTGACCTGGGAGCTGGATCCGAAGATCTGGCGGCAGGTTCTGGAGGTCAACCTGTACGCCCCCTATCTGGTGTGCCGCGCCGTGGTGCCGCACATGATCTCGGCCGGGTACGGCCGCATCGTCAACATCGCTTCCATCGCCGGCAAGGAAGGCAATCCGGCCGCCTCGCACTACAGCGCTTCCAAGGCGGGGCTGATCGGCTTTACCAAGTCCCTGGGCAAGGAGCTGGCGCAGAAGAACATCATGGTCAACTGCGTCACCCCCGCTGCGGCGCGCACTGAAATGTTCGGGCAGATGACCCAGCAGCACATCGATTACATGCTCGCGAAGATCCCGATGGCTCGCTTCGTGCTGCCGGAGGAAATCGCCGCGCTGATCGCCTGGTTGTCCTCGGAGGAGTGCTCTTTCTCGACGGGCGGCGTATTCGATATTTCGGGCGGTCGCGCGGTTTACTGACGTGAATGTCCGCGAGGGCGATGCGGCCAGCATGGGCGCGGTGGCCACCAGCCGTTACGCAGGCGAGGTCGCCGCCAGACTCGACCGGTTGCCATTGACGCGGACACTGTGGCGCTTCGTGGTGCTGATCTCACTGGGCGGCATCTTCGAGCTGTACGACCTGTTTCTGACGGCGTACATCACGCCCGGGCTGACCTCGGGCGGGCTGTTCACCGCCACACCGGCCGGCTTCTTCGATCCACACGGCGTGGGCTTCTTCGTCTTTTGCACCTTCGCCGGCATGTGGGTAGGGTGCGTCGGCTTCGGCTTCATTGCCGATCGCCTGGGCCGCCGCTCCATTTTCACGTTCTCGCTGATCTGGTATTCGCTGGCGACGGCCGTCATGGCCTTCCAGTCCAACGCTGAGAGCGTCGATCTGTGGCGGTTCATCGCCTCGATCGGGGTTGGACTGGAACAGATCACCATCGATACGTTCCTGCCGGAGCTCGTGCCGCCACGGCATCGCGGCCGCGCGTTCGCTTATTACCAGTTCGTCGAATTCTGTGTGGTTCCGGTGGTGGCGCTGCTGGGGTGGCTGCTGGTCCCGCAGGACCCGCTTGGAATGGCGGGCTGGCGCTGGGTGGCGCTCATCGGGTCCGCTGGCGCGATTGCGGCATGGTGGCTGCGCCTGGGGCTTCCCGAGAGCCCACGCTGGCTGGCTCTGCACGGTCACGAGGAACGGGCCGAAGCGATCATGCGCGATATCGAGGCGCGCGTTGCCCGCGATGTCGGCGCTGACGCGCTGCCCCCCGCTCCGCCGGGCACGGAGGCAGTGCTCGCCAGGAGCCGCTTCAGTGAGCTGCTGAAGCCGCCGTATGGCAAGCGGACGCTGGTGCTGTCGATTTTCAATCTGATGCAGACGATCGCGTTCTACGGCTTCGGCGCGTGGGTGCCGAGCCTGATGATGGCCAAGGGCATCCACGTCACCACGAGCCTGGAGTATGCGTTCATCATCGCGCTGGCCAATCCAGTCGGCCCGTTGCTGGGTACCCTCATTGCCGATCGCATGGAGCGCAAATGGCAGATCGTCTGGGCCGGAACGCTGGTGGCGATATTCATGTATCTGTTCGCGATTCAGCAGAGCCCCTGGCGGGTGATCGTGTTCGGCGTGCTCGTCACCATGTCCAACAACTGGATCTCCTTCCTCACCCACGGCTACCAGTCGGAGCAGTATCCGACCCGCATCCGTGCTCGTGCTGTCGGATTCGTCTACTCGTGGAGCCGGGTGAGCGCCGCGCTGGCGGGGCTCCTGATCGGGTTTTTCCTGCACAAGGGCGGCACCGTGGGCGTCGCGCTCTTCATCGGTGGCGCGATGGTCATCATGATCGTCACCATCGGGGGCTTCGGGCCGCGGACGCTCAACCGCAGGCTGGAGGAAATTTCGCACTGAGGCCCTGATGGCGGCCGCCAATGCGCCGGTCAAATCAAATCTTGGGCGGTTCGCGATATTCATCGGCTATGGGCCATTCAGGCTCTTTTGGGAGGGCTGGGACTCGCTGGTGGATACGCTGAGGCCGTTCGGGCAGGCGAGCGGACCGACCATAGCGAAGGAGAACCGGTGGCTCGCCAGCTGAGGCCGATGGCTGCCGGAGCATGCGCAAACTAAAACAAGGCATCGTCTTCCATTCTTGTTAAACCAGCCTATCGTATGGGACTCATGCGCGACGTGCGCGGCGGCAAGCTGCAGCCGGGGGAATTGCGCACCAGCCAGAACTGGATCGGACCAGCGGGGTGCACCCTCAACACCGCGACTTTCGTGCCACCCCCGCACCCTGCGGTCCCTGCGGCGCTTGGAGACCTCGAGACATTCCTGCATGCGCGCGATGAGCTGCCGCCGCTCGTTAAGATTGCGCTCGCGCATGTCCAGTTCGAAACCATTCATCCGTTCCTCGACGGCAACGGGCGAGTCGGGCGGCTGCTCATCACGTTC
>CAZLYG010000430.1:0-4879 GCA_964563075.1 uncultured Steroidobacteraceae bacterium
GGCGGCTCAAATAGAAGTTATCGAGGGAGTAGCCATCGGGAGACACAGCCGTCGGGTCAGGCACACCCTGCGTGTACTGCCAGACCGTCGCCTCGGGGGTCAGAAACTGGCGCAACGCATCGCGATTGGCCTGCGAGTCGTTCTCCCAATACGCTCGGATGGGGTTCCAGCCCTCACTGAGGCCCTCCTCGTAGGCGTTGCCGTTCTGCGAAATGATCGCGGTGATGCGTTCGGGATGACGAACGGCCAGTCGCAAGCCGGTCGGCGCGCCATAGTCGAACACGTAGAGTGCGAAGCGGTCGAACCCGATGGCTTGCGTAAAGCCGTCGATCGTGTCCGCGATGCGATCGAAAGTCAGCCCGCGCCCCGGGGACTCTGACAGCCCGAAGCCGGGCAGGTCCGGCGCAACCAGGTGAAAGCGGTCGGCCAGCAGCGGAATCAGCTCGCGGAACATGTGGCTCGAGGTGGGAAAGCCGTGCAGCAGCAGCAGCTTCGGCGCGTTCAGCGGTCCGGCCTCGCGATAGAACACGCGGGCACCGGCAACAGCCATGGAGCGATATCGGACGGCGTTCATCGGGGGACTCCTTCTTGAGCGATAACCTTCGAGTTCAGGCAGCCTCAACAGCGGCGGTGGCATCGCGGATGATGTCGACGACCACCGAGGGGGCAGTCACGAGCGGCGTGTGATCGACGGCGTGCGAACGGACACGGGCCTGCATCCGTTGCGCCATGAAACGCTGCGTCTGCGGGAGGATCATGTAGTCCTGTTCCGCAACGAGGAACCAACTCGGCAGAGCACGCCATCGAGGCCGAGTCATTGGAACGGTGATGCAGGCGGGAGCAATCGGTCGCTGCACGGCGGCGAGCAGCGCTTGCTGATCGGCGCTGGCGTTGGGTGCGAACGCGGTCGCGAACGCAGCTTGCGGCAGGTAGATCTGGCCGTGGCTGTCGGGCGCCAGTTTCGGCGCTCGCGCGTGGGGCGGTGCTCGATAGAAGGCATCGGCGACGGTCTCACCTTCATCCGGCGCCAGCGCCGTGACATACACGAGTGCCTTGACGTTCGGGCTGCGAGTGGCCGCGATCACGGCTCCTGCGTACGCGTGCGCAACCAGGACAGTCGGCCCCGATACCCGTTCGAGCGCCTGCTCGACTGCTGCGACATCGGCGTCAAAAGAGCTCAGCGGCAGAGCGGCGGCCACGACTTGATGACCGGATGCAATCAAAGGCCCGATGACGCCCGCCCAGCTCGACCCGTCAGCCCATGCGCCATGCGCCAGAACGACGCTCACACCCCTCGCATTCATCGCCGACCTCCAGTCAGGTCCTGTAACCTTAAAAGACGACTTTTTCAGGTTACGGGACTCTTCGTAACCTGTCAAATATTATTTAATTGGTTATGTGACGGCTCATCGGGTCGCTGCTGCGCACCTCCGGCCTCGCAGCGGGCCGGCTGTGTCCATTGGACGCTGCGCGGTGGATGTTATATTTCTTGCTGGCGTCGGCCTGCATCAGCACGTGCGGCTTGCCTCGAGCGTCGACGACCATGAAGTTGGCTTCGAGGAACGTTCACATGTTGGATTTCGTGGCCGAGACGGATCGCCTGAGGCTGCGGCGCCTGCATGCCGCCGACGCGGCCTTCCTCCTGGAGCTGCTCAATCAGCCCGGCTGGCTCCGGTTCATCGGTGACCGTCACGTGCACAGCCTGGAGCAGGCTCGCCACTATCTTGCGCAGCGCATCGATTCGCAGTTCGAGCGCTTCGGTTACGGCATGTGGGGCATCGAGCTGCGTGTCGATAACCGGCTGATCGGGTTGGCGGGCCTGGTCAAGCGCGAGTCTCTTCCGGAGCCTGACCTGGGGTTTGCATTGCTCGATGCCTACGCCGGTCAAGGCCTGGCCTTCGAGGCTGCCTGCGCCGTGCTGCCTCTCGCGCAGTCGCGCGGGCTGCGACGCTTGCTGGCGATTGTCGATCCTGACAACCGGCGATCGATCGGCCTCCTGCGCCGGCTCGGTTTCGAGCTCGAGGCGTTGCAGACGCTCGCTGGGGGCGGCGATCTCGTGCAGTGCTACGCGCGAACACTCGATTAGCGGGGACTTGGCCTTGCGAGGCTTTCGCCCGCGGCCTCTTCAGGATTGTTAAGGCTGCGTCACTGGCGTCGCTGGCCAAACGCTACTACGATCGAACGGCCAGCTCGTGGAGGGCTGTCGATCCCAAGCGCGGCCCCCGCGAGCTCACCAACCTCGTCGATCCGGTTATACGCGCGGGGAAATCACACTGATGCGTAGTCAGATCGTTGTGCTCGGCGCCGCGGCGCTTGCAGCCGTCACCGCTGTTACGGCGCCCGCGCCGGCGCTGAGCGCCTCCTACTCGGGCGTCGATGCCAAGCGCCTCCTGAGCGCCGACTCGCCGGCCAACGCCGGCCAATGGATGTCGTACGGCCGCGATTACAGCGAGCAGCGGTTCAGCCCGCTCAAGCAGATCAACGCGGACAACATCAGCCAGCTGGGCCTCGCCTGGTACGCCGATCTGAGCGAACGCGGCGGCAGCTACGAGACGACACCGATCGAGGTGGACGGGCGGCTCTTCCTCACCAGTCCGTGGAGCAAGGTCTACGCGTTCGATGCGAAGAGCGGCGCGGAGTTGTGGAAGTACGATCCGAAGGTGCCGGGCGAATACGCCGTGAAGCTGTGCTGCGGCATCGTGAATCGCGGCGTCGCCGTCTGGAAGGGCAAAGTGATCTGGGGCACGCTCGACGGCCGCCTGATCGCCGTCGATGCGGCGAGCGGCAAGAAGGTCTGGGAAGTCCAGGCGACGGACCCGGCCAAGACTCTGTCCATCACGGGGGCGCCTCGCATCGCCGATGGCCGCATCTTCATAGGCGAGGCGGGGTCAGAGTTCGAGCAGCGCGGCTACATGGCCGCCTACAGCGCCGAGAACGGCAAAGAGCTGTGGCGCTGGTGGGCCGTGCCCGGCGATCCCTCCAAGCCGTTCGAGCAGCCGGAGCTCAAATGGGCCGCCAAGACCTGGACCGGTGAGTGGTGGAAGGCCGGAGGCGGCGGTACACCCTGGGACGGCATCATCTATGACCCCCAGACGGAGCTCGTCTATGTCGGCACGGGCAACGGGGCGCCGTGGCCTGCCGAGATCCGCTCTCCCGGTGGCGGCGACAATCTGTTCACCTCATCCGTGGTCGCGTTGGATGCGAAGACCGGCAAGTACCGCTGGCACTACCAGGAAACCCCCGCGGACAGCTTCGACTTCGACAGCACCAGCGGGTTCATGACGGCGGACCTCGTTCTCGACGGCAAGAAACATCACGTGCTGCTGCATGCCCCGAAGAACGGCATGTTCTACGTGCTCGATGCATTCACGGGCAAATTGCTCGCTGCCAAGCCGTACGTGCCGAGTGTCAACTGGATGACCGGGCTCGACAAGGCGGGCAAGCCGATCCTCAATCCCGAGGCCAACTACGGCAAGACGGGAAAGGGCTTCAACGTGGTTCCGTCCGCGGGTGGGGCGCATAGCTGGAACCCGATGGCATTCAACCCGCAGACAGGACTCGTCTACATTCCGACCAACTACAGCAGCTTTCCTCTCGTTGCCGAGGCGGGCGCGAAGATGGGAAATCAGCTGCTCTCGATCAATGTAGCCAAGCATCCCGAGGACCCGGCACCCAAGCTCGCGGGAGCGGGCAACTACCTGCTGGCCTGGGACCCGGTGCGTATGAAGCCCGTGTGGGAGCAGCGCGAGGGCAGTGCGCACGCCGGCGTATTGACCACGGCGGGCAATCTCGTATTTCAGGGCTTCACGGAGTTTCCGCCGCGGCCGAATGGCGAGCCGCCGAATTTCTCGGCTTTCCGCGCCGACACCGGCGAGCGGGTGTGGAAGACGGACACGCAGGCGGGCATCGTCGGCGGTGCGGTGAGCTATGAGGTCGACGGCCAACAGTACATCGCCGTTGTGGCCGGGACCGCCGCTCGCGGTGGCTACTGGGCGCCTACTTATTCACGGGTGTTGGTCTACAAGTTGGGAGGCAAGGCGCAGCTGCCGCCGCCGGCACCGTACAGTCCTCCAGTGCTCAATCCGCCGCCGGAGTTTGGCGACCGCGGCCAGTTGGAAGTAGGTGAGCACCAATACACCTCCCACTGCGCCAGCTGCCATGGTTCTGCCGATACCTTCAGGGTGAGCAGCCTCTTCCCGGATCTGCGCTATGCGGGAGCGCTCTGGGGCGCAGACGCGTTCAAGGCGATCGTCATCGACGGCGCGCTGCAGAACAATGGGATGGTGTCGTTCGCCAAGGTGTTGACTCCCCAGGACGCCGAAGCGATTCGTGCCTATGTCGTGCACCTGGCGAACGAAGAGAAGAAACATCCCTCACCCACCTTCCGCTTTGGCGCTGCTCCGGGTGGCCCCGGCGCGGGCCCCGCAACTCCGCATTCCGCAGCTCCCGGCGCGCCGGCCGCTGGTGCGGCGTCACCCGCCGGCGCCACGCCACCCCCCGGTGCCGCGTCCGGCTCGAACACTGCGCCTGCCGGCGAAGCCACGCCCGCGCTGCATCAATAGCAGCAGAATTGCCTCTTCATGACGATCGGCGACAACCGGCCCGACGATATCGCCTGCTTCCCCAAGACCGGCAAGGCGCGGATGAAGGCCACCGGCAAGATCGTGCCGATCGAGGAGATCGAGGGGCAGATCGAGGGCAATCTGCGCCGGATCGATCCTTGATACCGGGCGAGTAATCGCGCCACATTTGTCACTCCCGGCCGTGCGAGCCGCGGAGCTAAGGTCCTCCCCAGCGCCACTGGTGGCGCACGCAACAACGCAGGAGAGACCGATCATGAAACACGCGGTTGGCACACGACAGGAGTGGCTGACGGCAC
>CAZLYG010000431.1:0-4876 GCA_964563075.1 uncultured Steroidobacteraceae bacterium
GGTCGCGGGCATGCTTCCGGTCGCAACGGGATTTGGCGGCGACGAGGCGTTTCGCGGCCCGATGGCCATTGCCGTCATCGGCGGGCTGATCACCTCGACCGCCCTGACGCTGGTGGTGGTGCCGGCAGCGTTCACACTCATCGACGACATCGAGCGCTGGCTCGCTCCAAAATTCGGGCGCGTGATCACGGCGCAGCCGCCACAATCCGGCGCTGTCGCGCGAGCGATTGCGCCCTCTCATCCGACTCCCTGAGGCGATGGCGAGAGAGGCTCCGTCGCAAAACGCGGCCGTTCCTGCGGATCCCCCTCAGAGGGCCGAGAGCCGCTCGGCCTGGTGGGTTCGGCTGATCGCCGCGCTGCCCCTGAGTGTTCTTTACTGCATTGCCAGCGCGCTGGGCTGGCTGGCATTTCGCGTCTTCCCGTATCGCGAGCACGTGGTGCGCGAGAATCTTTCCAAAGCGTTCCCGGATCTCGATGAGGCCGCACTGCGCTCGATACGGCGTCGCTACTACCAGGGCTTCGCCGACGTGCTCGTGGAGGTCATCAAGGCCGCCAGTCTGCGACCGGAAGAGCTGCGCGCACGCGTTCGGATCGTCAACCTGGAGCTGGCGGGCGCTCTGCTGCGGCAGGGCAGGTCCGTGCTGCTGGTGGCAGCCCACCAGTGCAACTGGGAGTGGATGCTGCTGAGCTTGTCCCTGGAGCTCGGCTTCCCGGTCGAGGCCGCGTACAAGCCGCTGGTGGACAGCTGGGCCGAGCGCGAGATGAAGAAATTGCGCAGCCGCTTCGGCGGACGCCTCATTCCCGCCAAGGAGCTGTTGCCGGACATCCTCAAGCGTCGCGACGCGGTGCGCGCTATCGCCATGGTCGCCGACCAGGAGCCTACGACGAGCGAGCGCAAGCACTGGACGCGCTTTCTCAACCGTGACACCGCGTTCTACATGGGACCCGAAGAGATCGCACGCGTCACGCGACTGCCTGCTTTCTTCATCAGGATGCGCCGCACGCAGCGCGGCCACTACGAAATGGAGCTGCAGACGCTGAGCGAGTTGGGCGAGACGCTGCGCAGCGGGGAGCTGACGGAACGGTACGCGCGGTTGGTCGAGACCCAGATCCTGGCTTCACCGCCGGACTGGCCATGGTCGCACAAGCGCTGGAAGTTGAAGCGCAACGTGTACGGGAAGCGCTAGCCGACAAGGCCGGGAGTCCGGCGGCTGCGCGCGCGGACCAACGCCAGGCAGTGCCGCCCGCGGCGCTAGCTGACCCCCGCGCGCCGCAGCTCGCGCGGCAGCGCGAAATAGACCTTCTCCTCGCGGCCGACGATCTCCTGCGGCACCTCGGCACCCCAGGATCGCAGCCGCTCGATGACCTGCTTGACGAGTACCTCGGGCGCAGAGGCACCTGCGGTGACACCGACGATGCGCGCTCCATCGAACCACTCGCGATGCAGATCGTCGGGACCATCCACGAGATACCCCGATGTCCGGGTGCGATCGGCGAGCTCGCGCAGACGATTGGAGTTGGAGCTGGAACGGGAGCCGACGACTACCAGGACGTCACATTGCTCCAGGAGCTTCTTGACCGCATCCTGGCGATTCTGAGTCGCGTAGCAGATATCCTCCTTGCGGGGCGTGGACAGCTGCGGGAAGCGCTCGCGGAGCGCGGCAACGATATCCGCAGTGTCGTCCACCGAAAGAGTCGTCTGAGTCACGAATGCGAGGTTCGCAGGATCGCGGACCGCCACGTTGCGTGCGTCCTCGATGTTCTGAATGAGGTGCATTCTCCCGCCATAAGAGGTGTCGAAGCGCCCCATCGTGCCCTCTACCTCCGGGTGACCGGAATGGCCGATGAGGATCACATCGCGCCCTTCGCGCGCATAGCGCTGCACCTCCATGTGAACCTTCGTCACCAGAGGACATGTGGCGTCGAACACGGTCAGGCCGCGCTCCTTCGCCTCCTTCTCGACTGCGCTGGACACCCCATGCGCAGAGAAGATGACCGTGCTCTTCTCCGGCACTTCCGCGAGCTCCTCCACGAATACCGCCCCGAGCGTGCGCAGACGATCGACGACATGGTGGTTGTGCACAACCTCGTGGCGAACGTAGATCGGACGACCGAACAGCTCGATCGCCCGCTCGACGATGTCGATCGCACGATCGACGCCAGCACAGAAACCGCGCGGATTGGCCAGTAGGATTTTCATGTAGCGGAGCCTTTGCGCCCGGCCGGGCCAGGTCTGTCACGTAAGGCATCGAGCAGCAACAGCGCTGCGCCGATGGTAATGGAGGAGTCGGCCACGTTGAAAGCCGGGAAGAAGTGATTGTTCCAGTGGGGAAAGATGAAATCGACGACGTGGCCGAGCCGGATGCGGTCGATCATGTTGCCCAACGCGCCTCCCAGGATACAGGCCAGGCTGCACGCCAGCAGTCCCTGCGAACGGGCCTTCAGCCTCGCCAGCCACACGAGGATAGCAATGCTGACGCCGGCGGCAAGCGTGATGAATACGCCGCGCTGCCAACCCGAGGCGTCGGCGAGGAAGCTCCAGGCCGCACCCGTGTTGAACATCAGCGTGAAATCCAGAACGGGCAGGATACGAACCGGTTGGTAGGGCTTGAGGTCCGCGACGACCCACAGCTTGATGAGCTGGTCCAGAACGATCACCGCCAGGGTCACCGGCAGCCAGCGCAGGCCGCTGCCCTCCGGCGAGCTGGCCGAGCTCAGGGTCGCCGCCCCGGACCCGTTGGCATCGCTCATACGAATTTTCTCCGCTCTCCCGGCCCGTCGACGTTGCTGACGCAGCGCCCGCACAACTCCGGATGCGCCGCATTCGCACCCACATCGGGACGATGATGCCAGCAGCGCACGCATTTGGCATGGGTTGAGGCCGTTATCTTCAGAAAGATACCGCCGGCCGGCTCAGCTCCCTCGGGCGCGGCGCTCACGCGATGCACGCGAGCGGCCGAGGTCACGAGAAAGAAACGCAGCTCTTCCCCCAACTCCTCGAACGTCGTGCAGGAGCGCTCTGCGCTTTCGCCGCCCGTGCAGTAGATGTCGACTTCCGCATCCAGCGGCGCTCCGATCGCGCCATCCTCGCGCAACTTTTCCAACCTGTGCGTGACGTCAGCGCGCAGCTTCTGCAACGCCTCCCAATCGATGCCGCCCGCATCCGACTCCGGGACCGCGTGCCAGGTGGTCAAGAATACCGATTCCGGCCGCTTGCCTGGCAACAGCGGCCAGATCTCCTCGGCCGTGAATGACAACACGGGCGCCAGCCAACGCACCATCGCCTCGGCAATGTGATACATGGCAGTCTGCGCCGAGCGCCGCGTCAGACTATCGCGCGCCGTGGTGTATAGCCGGTCCCGCACGATCTCGATGTAGAAGCCCCCGAGATCGACGATGCAGAAGTTATGGATGCTCTGATAAATGGAGTGGAAGGTGTACGTGCGGTACGCCGCCTCGATCTCCTGCGCGAGCCGGCGCGTTCGCTCCAGAGCCCAGCGGTCC
Organism: uncultured Steroidobacteraceae bacterium; assembly: GCA_964563075.1. Taxonomy (GTDB): domain Bacteria; phylum Pseudomonadota; class Gammaproteobacteria; order Steroidobacterales; family Steroidobacteraceae; genus 13-2-20CM-66-19. The sequence continues at coordinate 3,505 of CAZLYG010000431.1, forward strand.
AGCGGGATCATCCGGTCCGGCGGCAACAGATGCCGCTCCGGATCGAAGCCATGCAGGTTCCCCAGCAGGAATCGCACGGTATTGCGCATGCGGCGATAGGAATCGGCCATGCGCCTGAGAATCTCGTCGGAGACGCTGATCTCGTTGCCGTAATCGGTCGAGGACACCCACAGCCGCAGCACGTCGGCACCCAGCGTGCTCATGATCTTCTGTGGCGCCACCACGTTGCCGAGTGACTTCGACATCTTGCGTCCCTTCTCATCCACGGTAAAGCCGTGAGTCAGGACGCCGCGGTAGGGAGGACGCTCGTACAGACACTCCGACATCAAAAGAGAGCTCTGGAACCAGCCCCGATGCTGATCCGAGCCTTCCAGATACAGGTCGACCGGCGCGGAGATCTCCGGGCGCGTGGCCCCCACGCACTCAAACGACACGCCGGAGTCCGCCCAGACATCCATCACGTCCGCGACCTTCTCGTAGACTTCCGCCTCCGGGCCGAGGACCTCCACCGGGTCGAGCGCAAACCAGGCCGCAATACCGCCGCCGCGCTCGACTCGGGCTGCGACCTCCTCGATCAGCTCCTGCGTGCGCGGATGCAGCTCGCCGGTGCGCTTGTGCACGAACAACGGAATCGGCACCCCCCAGGTCCGTTGGCGCGAGATGCACCAGTCGGGGCGGCCCTGGATCATTCCGGTTATGCGCTGCTCACCCCACGCAGGCGTCCATTGAACATTGGGGATGTCGCGCAACGTGTGAGCTCGCAGGTTCGCGCGCTCCATGCTCACGAACCATTGTGGAGTGGCGCGGAAGATGACCGGAGACTTGTGCCGCCAGCAATGGGGATAGCTGTGCCGGTAAGCCTCGTGGTGCAACAGACGCCCACGCTCGCGCAACGCGTCGATGATGACCGGGTTGGCCTCATCGACCTTCAAGCCGCCGACCAGGGGAATGTCCGGATAGAACCGGCCATCGTTGCCGACGGGACTGGTGACTGGCAGGCCGTATCGCTGGCCAACAACGAAGTCCTCCTGGCCATGACCGGGCGCGGTGTGAACCGCACCGGTGCCGGCATCGAGGGTCACATGCTCACCGAGGATGACCGGAACCTCTCGCGGCTCGAATGGATGGTGCAGCTTCAGGCCTTCGAGCGCGCGCCCTGCGAACTGCGCCAGCGGGGCAGCGGCAGTCATCCCGAAGCGCTGCATGCATTGCGCAAGCAGATCAGCGGCGAGAATGAGCCGGCGAGTCTCGCTCCCTGTGCGCGCTTCGACCAACACGTAGAGAAACTCATCACGCAAGGCGACGGCCTGGTTGGCGGGCAACGTCCACGGCGTCGTCGTCCAGATGACGACATCGGCGGGAGCGCTTGCGA
>CAZLYG010000432.1:0-4862 GCA_964563075.1 uncultured Steroidobacteraceae bacterium
CACAAGGTGTTTTTGCCGAATGCCGGCTTTAGAAGCCCGAACGCCATGCTCGCGTCAGAGGAAAGTGTCTTCAGGATCTGTCAGACAGCCGAGCCGTGGCCGGCGCAGGCAGGCCGGCCGCGCACCGCGGGTGTGAGCTCGTTTGGTATCGGCGGGACCAATGCTCACGTCCTCCTCCAGGAGGCCCCGGAACCCCAGCGGGAGGTGCCCGACGAACGCGAAGCGCATCTGCTCCCCGTCTCGGCACGCACGCACGCGGCTCTCGAGCAGAGCTGCAGAGACCTGGCGATGCATCTGGATACGCACGCCCTGTCCGTGGCGGATGTTGCGTTCACGCTGCAAGTGGGACGACGCGGTTTCGATCATCGTCGGTTTGTCGTAGGTCACGACCTCAAGGAGATAGTCGGGCAACTGCGGACCATGCCTGCCGCGCGGAACAGTGCACTCGACACGTCGGGGCACAGACCCGTGATCTTCCTGTTCCCGGGCCAGGGCGCGCAAAGAGTTGGCATGCTCCAGGATATCCATGCCACCGATCGCGAGCTGGCCCAGGACGTGAAGCAGTGCGCAGCAAAGATGCTCGATCTTCAAGGACCCGATCTGCGCAAGATCCTGTGTCACAGCACCGCCGAGCTCGATGTCGATGACACTTCCATCACGCAACCGGCGCTGTTCGTCGCAGAGTACTGCCTGGCGCGATTCTGGCTCCGACAGGGATTGACTCCCGCGGCCGTACTCGGTCACAGCGTGGGGGAGTATGCGGCAGCGTGTGTAGCTGGCGCCCTTGCGTTGGATGATGCCCTGCGTCTGGTGGTGTGGCGCGCTCGGGCGTCGCGTGAGCTGCCTGAGGGCGCAATGGTCGCGATCAATCGGCCGGAAGCCGAGGTGCGCGGACTGCTCACTCCTGACGTACAGATTACGGCGGTGAACACGTCCTGGCAGTGTGTAGTGTCGGGAGTTTGCCGCGCGATGCAGCCGTTCATGGAGAAGCTCGCCTCGAACGGCATTGAGTACCAGCGCCTCGCGGTATCGAAGCCGTTTCACACGCAGGCGGCGGCTCCGCTGGCGGAGGAAATGCTGAGGGTGGCGCGGCCGTTGGCTATGCGCGAGCCGCGCATCACTTGGGTCTCCACTGTGACGGCTGCGCGAATGTCTGCTGCGGAGAGCAAAAATCCTCAGCACTGGGCTCGCCATGTTCTCCAACCGGTGCGCTTCGCGGAGGCGCTGCGGGCGCTTGGCGGCCATGAGAAGGCTGTGTTTCTGGAGGTCGGCCCCGGTCGCGTTCTCACGGGGCTGGCGCGCCAGGAGCTCGGCAGCTCATCTGTGTTTGCTTCGCTTCCGCCCGCAGGCCCCGCAGCTCGTGAAAACCTCCTTGCGACGCTTGGCGAGCTATGGCTTGCAGGCGCCGACATCGATTTCGCCACGCAGCCGCGCCGTGGACGGCGTCGGGTGGAACTGCCGCCGCACCCTCTGAATCGCGGCAGTCATCTGCGGGGCTCGGCCTCCGTCAGCCGGCAGCAGACGGAGCGGCCGGATGGTGCACGGCTGGCCGCGGACCAGTGGTTCAATGTTCCAACCTGGGAGCGTTCCTTGTTTCCTGCCGGTGGCTCGCACGATGCAGCTTCCGGAGCGTGGTTGGTGCTCGCAGACCCGCACGGTCTCGCGGACTTGCTCGTCGGGAGACTCAGGCAGGCCGGCCAGGAGGTGATTTGCATTCGCCCCGGCACCCGCCTCGCTATTCATTCGCGTGACGAGTATGAGGTGAGCACGGCTGCGCCGGTGCACTTCGAAGAGATTCTGGCCAGAGTGGACCGCGAGGGCCGCACCATCGGGCGCATCATCCATTGTGCAACGCTGACGGCCTTGGACGAGGATTCGCTCGGTGAGGGCGTGGTGCCTGCGGCAAGTGCCATGACTCTTACGCAGATCGCACGTCTGAGTCGCCGGCTCGGCCGGAGGTTGTCTCTGCTCGTGGTCACAAATCGCCTCTACGACATATCGGGAGCCGAGCAGCCATGCCCGGGCAGGGCGGTTCTGCCGGTATTCTGCCGATGCATGGCACAGGAGTCGGCCAATATCCGCTGCGTCGTCGTCGACTTGCCGCCACCTGTGCATGGCGCGAGTCTGGCTAGCCAGTACGCGCCCTATGCAAGCAGGTTGCTCGCCGAGCTGGAGAGCGGCGGCGATCCATCCGTCGCCTACAGGCAGGACTGGCGCTTCGTTCAGACCCACTCGAGGGTGGAGCTGGCCAGGGGCGGGCCAGCCTTGCGTCGGCTGGAAGCGGGAGGCCATTACGTCATTACGGGAGGGCTGGGCCAACTGGGACTCGCGCTCGCCGCTCGGCTCGCGCGGGAATGTCAGGCGAAGCTATTGCTCATTGGACGGCGGAGCTTCCCGGAACCTGTGACCTGGAGTGCCATCGCGGCAACGGGGTCGAGCGCGGCCGACGCCGATGCAGCGCGTGCACGACAGTTGCTCCAGCTGGAGGCTGCGGGGGCCGAGGTAATGGTGGCCGCGGCCGATGTGAGCGATGCAGCCGCGCTGGCGCGAGTGCTCGCCCTTGCAGAACAGCGCTTCGGACCGGTCCGCGGAGTGTTTCACCTCGCCGCAGATCTCAAGCACATCTCCCGCCACCGTAGAATGGATGAGCTGCAAGAGGCGGATTTGCAGTCCCAGGCACGTCCCAAAGTGGCAGGGCTGCGCGCCCTGCTGGCAGCGCTCGGTGGCCGGTCCATCGATTTCGGAGTGGCATTCTCTTCAACATCTGCCGTGCTCGCAGGTGTCGGTTACGGCGCGTACGCTGCGGCAAACGCAGTCATGGACTGCATGATTGTCTCCCGTGTCGATCCGCGCCTGAGTCAATGGATGAGTCTCAACTGGGACGGATGGGCGCCGGCGGGGGCAGGACCCGATCCGCACGCCGTCAGCTTCGAGGAAGGCTGCGACGCGCTTCTGCGTGTTTGCCGGTTCAGCAGTGCACCGCAGCTGGTCATTTCCGCGACAGCGCTGGAGCCGCGCTTCGACACCTGGGTACGCATGAAGCGGCCGGCACCGCTGCGCACGGCGCCTGCAGCGCACCCCGCGGCGGAGGGCGTTTCCAAAGTATTGCCGCGCACCGAGCTGGAGCGTCAGATCGCGGACATCTGGCGGGATTTGCTGGGCCTCGAAACGCTGGGCGTGACCGAGAGCTTTCTGGATCTCGGTGGCGATTCGCTCATCGGTGTCAGAGTGATCTCGCGCATCAAGGAGGTGTTCCGTGTCAAGCTCAGTCCAGCCTCGCTGCTGGCTCAGAACAGCACAGTGGAAAGCCTCTCGCGAGACATCGTGCGTGCGCTGGCAGAAATGCAACCCGCGGCTGCTGGCCAGGGGAGTCGAGCCTGACGCACACTTCCCGTCAGGCTTCATGACCGGCGGGTTCGCATGACATCCTCATTACCCCTGCAGGTCGTGCAGGCAGAACGCGGGGCGTCGCTTGCCGAGTTGATCCGCAGCCGCGCCCGGGAATTCACCGCAGGGATCCTCGAGCACGGCGGAATCCTGTTCAGGGGATTCCGCGTGCGCGATGCCGCCGACCATCAGGCCGCGATCGATGCCCTCGGCGCGAGGCCGATGGAATACACATATCGCTCTACGCCACGCACGCATGTGCACGGCGCGGTATTCACGGCTACCGAGTATCCGCCGGCGCTGGAGATACCTTTGCACTGCGAGAACGCTTATCAGCGCACGTGGCCCTTGTGGCTGTCCTTCTGCTGCATCAAGCCCGCAGCTCGTGGCGGACAGACGCCAATCGCCAGTATGCGCGCGGTCACGGCGGCGATCCCGCCGCCGATCCTCGAGCGCTTTGCACAGCGCCGTGTGAAATATATCCGGCACTATCGTCCGCGCGTGGACTTGTCATGGCAGGACGTGTTCAGGACCAACGACCGCACGGAGCTCGCCGAGTTCTGCAGCAGGAACGAAATTCAGCACACGTGGCTGGATCGTGACACCCTGCGCACCGAGCAGGTGTGCCAGGGAGTTGCCGATCATCCGCTCACGGGAGCGCGGGTGTTCTTCAATCAGGCCCACTTGTTTCACGTATCGAGCCTGGGAGAGGATGCAGCGGCTTCCCTGATCAACCTCTTCGGCGCTGACCGGCTGCCACGGGACGCCCGGTTCGGCGATGGCGGGTGCATATCAGCCGAGGATCTGGCGGCGGTGCGGGCCGCGTTTGCGTCTGCGGCGGTGGATCTGGAGTGGCAGCAAGGCGACGTAGTCGTTCTGGACAACATGCAGCTGGCTCACGGGAGGCGGTCGTACTTGGGGGAGCGTCGCGTGCTCGCCGCGTTGCTCAATCCTCATACCTCATCGTGAGCGGCGGCCGGCACGGGCCCGTCAGTCACAGGAAAATGTCCTGGCTCCCGAAGAGGCGTTCCGAGATCATGCCGGCTTCGCGACAATGCGCGATGAGCTTGTCGCTCTCCTGCAACTGGATGGCCTGCGGCGCGTATTCCATGCCCATGATGTGCCGCAGCCAGGGTTCCTGCCCCAGCGCGTACACGTACACACGTGAGCACTCGAACTCGCGGATGATCTGCAGGGCACGCTCGCAGTTCGAGCCGGAGAGCCTGCGCGACTCGTCGTCGCGGCGCGCGATGGGCTTCGTCAGCAGCGGCCCGTAAAACCAACTCAGCGGCGCGCCATGACACTCCATGCCCAGAAACAGGGCCGCGACGCGCGGTTCCGATCCGTTCAGCATCCTATGGGCGATACGGCGATACAGGGCAGGATCCCTGCCATCGGAATCGACCAGAAACAGCAACCGGCGGCCCTCCACCTCGACCCACAACGACTGCTTGCTGTCGACCTCGAGATCGGAG
>CAZLYG010000433.1:0-4825 GCA_964563075.1 uncultured Steroidobacteraceae bacterium
AGGAAGGGGGCTGGTTCGACCTTCCTATCGCGCTCGGGATCCTGCTGGCTTCAGGACAACTCAACGCTGACGCGGCCGGAGAGCGGCTCGCGAGAACGGAGTTTTACGGTGAGCTCGCGCTGAGCGGGGAGCTGAAACCCACGCGGGGACTGTTGCTAGCAGCAGTCCACGCCGCCCCAGCCACGCACGAGCTCGTTGTGCCGCAGGTGAACGCGGAGGAGACGACACGTGCCCCGGGTGCAGTCGTGCGTGGCGCGGGCACTCTCATCGACGTCTGCGCCTATGTTGAAGGCGGCGCCAACGTGCTCGAGCCTGTCTCACGAAGCGATACCGCTGCGCGCTCCGTCACGCACGATCCCGTGGATCTCACCGACATTCGCGGCCAACGGCTGGCGAAGCGCGCGCTGACCGTAGCCGCTGCGGGCGGTCACTCACTGTTGCTCGTCGGTGTCCCCGGGTCCGGCAAAAGCACCCTGGCGCGTCGCCTGCCCGGGTTGCTGCCGCCCTTGAGCGAATCCGAATCCCTGGAGGTGGCCGCAATCGCTTCGGCGAGTGTGGCAGGATTCGATGCGCGCCACTTTGGTCAACGACCTTTCAGGTCGCCACATCATACGGCTTCGGCAACCTCGATCGTCGGCGGTGGAAGATACGCGCGGCCAGGGGAGATCAGCCTGGCGCATCACGGCGTGTTGTTTCTCGACGAGCTACCGGAGTTTGACCGCCGCGTGCTCGAAGCGCTGCGCGAACCGCTGGAAACGGGCGAGGTGTTCGTCTCGCGGGCCGCGCGATGCGCCCAGTATCCGGCGGCTTTTCAACTCATTGCGGCGATGAATCCTTGTCCCTGCGGCTATCTCGGCGATGAGCGCGGCTCCTGCCACTGCACGCCCGATGCCGTGCAGCGGTATCGGCGGCGAGTCTCGGGTCCGTTGCTCGATCGTCTGGATCTGCAGCTCGAAGTTCCGCGAGTCACGACTCGTGAGCTGGCCGAGCTGAAGCGCGTGGGTGAAGACAGTCGCACGGCTGCTCAGCAGGTTCGGCACGCGCGTGATGTTCAGCTGCGGCGTCAAGGTGTAAGCAACGGACGGCTCGGCCTCGCTGACGTCACTCGATACTGCATCCCAGATGATCGTGGACGCGCGGTGTTGGAGCTCGCGGTGGAGCGCCTGGGGCTGTCTGCACGTGCCTACCATCGCGTCCTGCGAATCTCTCGCACGATCGCCGATCTTGCCGACGCTGAACGGGCCTCAGCGGAGCATGTTGCCGAAGCGCTCTCGCTGCGCCGATCCGCTCGCGAGTGTCGCGGGTCTACTTAGCCAGTCCCACCATGTAGTCGACGGCCTGCTTCACGAGCGCATCGGGGGCATCCGTACGGCCGCCCTTCGGAGGCATCACGCCAGCGGAGCCCTGGAATCCATTGAGGGCGTGTTGATACAGGGTGTCCTTGCCCTTGGCGATTCGGGGGGCCCAAGCGGCCTTGTCACCCGCCTTTGGCGCTCCGGCGATACCCTGCCCGTGGCAGGCGCTGCAGGTCTGCATGAACAGACCCTCACCGGTGGTGGGCAGGGCAGGGCCGGCCCCGGCGCTGCCGGCGGCTGCCGTCGTGTCCGGCTTGATCGCCAGGGCCGCGTTGTCCTGGCCAGCTACGGCCTCCTGCGCCACGGGCGCGAGGTTCTGCCGAACGGTCTTTAGATACTGAGTCTCTTCGAGGACGTCTTTGTCCTGGGTCTGGCTGGCGACCACACGCGCGAACGCGAAAATGCAGATCGCGATGGCGACCAGCAGGCCGATGACGAGGCTGAAGGTATTGAAAAAATGGGTGTCCTGCTTGCTCACGATATCTTCCGCGTGGGGGCTACCAGAAAAGGGGCCATGGAAATCGGCGCGGAAGTATATCCGTTCGGATGGCACAGCGGACCGGCTTGCGGTCCAGAACGCGCGCAGGGCCGCGTGGCCGGCCGCATCCGCCAGGCAGTCGGCCGGTCACGGGGCGGTGCGGGCCGGCCAACCGGCGTGGGCGCTGAGGCGTGCGGGCACCCTCGCGGGCCCCCAGACCCTCAGATCCCCTCAGATCCCGCGGAGGTGGATGGCTCCGTTGGTCGTGTGAACGGAGAGCTCCTGGCCACCCCCGTTCAGGGCCGTGCGGACGTCAGCTCCGCCGTCGGTGTTCTCATTCGGAAACTCCAGAGTGACACGGCCGTTCGTCGTACCGGCGCTGAGGTTGGCCTTGAGGCTCTTCGGGATCGCCAGGTTCACCGAGGAGTTCGTCGTGTGAATCCGCCAGGCAGAGGCTACTGTCGAGCCGGCATCCGCCCGAGCGACGACCGAACCGTTGCCCGAGCCGATGTTGAGCGCATCGAAACGCCCGCTCACCTCAACGTGGCCGTTGGTTGTCGAGAGATCGCATTGACCGTCGAGACCGTCGCCACGGATGGTCCCGTTGGTGGTTCCGGCCTTGAGGTTGCCCTTCAGCGCATCCATCGCGATGGTGCCATTCGTCGAGCCGACATCGACGGTTCCGGTGATCTGCTGGAGTCTGATTGAGCCATTGCTGGTGTGGATCACCACGTTGCCGTTGACCGAAGTGACCTCGACCGCACCGTTGCTGGTCTCGACATTCAGGTCGCCGGTCTTTGGCATGTGGACTTCGATACCCAGCTCGCGCCTGCCGAATTGCGGCCACGGGCTGCTCGGCGTCCGCACCGTGAGCTCCGCCAGGTTGCCCTCCTGATGGGAATCGATCTTCGGGGGATCGTTTCCCCAGCCCTCGTAGTTGACATTGAACTCCACCTTGGCCGCATCCGACGTGCTGATGCGCACGCCGGCGTTGTCAGCGTTCACATGTACGCTGGCTCGTCCGGTAACCGCGTAGGACTTGGCGTATTCCGCGGCGCTGGCGGAGCAAGCGACACCCATGAAGAGCAGGAATGCCAGTACTGTACCGTTGGCAGAGATGCGCATAGGAGGGCCTCGTCGGAACGTACAGGGGTTGCAATCTAGCACTGTCCGCCTGCGGCGCTCGCTCGGCTGGCCGCATAATCGCGTCGGCTTGGCACGCCGGTCTCGTAAGTGTCGCGGTGCGCCCCGGAGGCATCGGCACGCCGCTCTGGTCCGGCGGGATGCCCGGGCGCACCGCAGCAAGACTACATCGTCCAGCCGCCGCCCAAAGCGCGGAACGACATCACTGCGGCACGATCGGTGTCCGCGCGGGCCCGAGCGAGCTCGTCCTGAGCGACGAGCGACTGACGCTCTGCATCCAACACGTCAGTGAGGCTGCTCGCACCGCCGAGATAGGCCTGTTGCGAGGCATCGCGGGCGCGCGCGAGCGCGTCGACCTCATTCAGAAGCTCGCGGGTCTGCAACTCCAGCTGCGCGAGAGCCATGAAAGCGTTCTCCACGTCCTCGGTAGCTCGCAGCACACTCTGCCTGTAGGCGAGCAGCGCTTGCGCGTGGGCGCTGTCGGCCTGTGCCACTTTTGAGTCGATTCGGCCGAAGTCAAACAGCCGCCAGCGCAAACCGGCCGTGGCTTCCGGCTGAAAACCTGCGGCACCCAACAGGCGGCTCGAGCTGAGACTCTCGAAACCCAACAGCGCTGCCAGAGACACCTTCGGGTAGTACTCGGAGACCGCGACACCGATGCGTGCGCTGGAGGCGGCCAGGCGCCGCTCAGCGGCCACCACGTCTGGCCGACGTCGCAGCAGCTCCGCGGCGGTCTGTCCCGGAGGTATTGCAGGTGCACTGGGAATGGCGGCGGGTGTCGACAGTTCCAGCGCATAGGTTCCAGGCTGCGCACCCATCAGCACATCGAGGCGGTTCAACTGTGCCTCGAGATCGGTGCGCAAGGGCGGGATCGTTGCCCGCGCCTGAGCGAGGAGCGCCTCGGCTTGCGCCACCTCCTTCTCAGCCGCCGCGCCGCGGGAGAATCGCAGCTGAATCAGATCCAACAGACGGGTGTCGGTCTGCACCTCGGATTGTGCAATAGCCAATCTCGCCTGATAGCCGCGGATCTGGAAGTAGGCGTCGGCCGCGTCGGCGACCACTGAAACGCGGGTGCCGAGCTGCTGAGCTGCGGCGGCTTGTGCTTCATCACGCGCTGCTTCGGCACCGCGCCGCAAACCCCCTGAGAGGTCGATCTCCCACTGCGCACCGATAGCGGCGTCATAGAGTGTCTGGTCGCGATCGTAGCCAGGAAAGTGCTGCGCGATGGCTCCGATCGGACTGTTGAGGGATTGCCGCAGCGGAGTTGCCGAGCCGCTTGCGTCAAGGTTGGGAAGGAGTTGCGCTCCTGCTTCGCGAGCCGCAGCACGCGCCTGATCGACACGCGCGAGCGCCGCGGCGAGATCCAGATTCTCGCTGAGCGCCCGCTCGATCACGCGCGTCAGCACAGGATCGTCGAATCCCGTCCACCACGTCTCTAGCTGAGGCGCGGGCTCGCTTGCCTGCCGGCTCGCGACGCTCGCGGCGTTGTGGAACCGGGTCAAGTTCTGCTGCGGGGGTCCTTTGTAGGGCGGTCCTACCTCGCAGCCGGCCATCGAGAGCACCAGCAGCAGCGCCATGAGAGGCGCGCTGCTCGCTGCTTTTTCCATTCTGCTCAGCATGTCATGCCTCTCATCCCGGAGTAACTTGCATCACGATAGTGACGCAGGCTATATTACTTGCATGATGATAGCAACCAGGCCGTGAGGCTCCTTCCATGCAACACAAGGCTCTCGGCAATACCCAGTGTCCCATCGCCCGCAGCCTCGATCGGGTGGGCGAGTGGTGGAGCATTCTCATCCTGCGCGATGCCTTCCACGGCCTGACGCGCTTCGATCAGTTTCAGAAGCGC
>CAZLYG010000434.1:0-4825 GCA_964563075.1 uncultured Steroidobacteraceae bacterium
CGGCGGCAGACGCTGGCGCAACAGCGCCGCCAGCGCCGGCGCCTGCAGAGCGTCGTTGAAGCGCACTCGCAGACCGTGATCCCCCTGCGGCGCGAGCGCTCTGACATCGTCGAAGGGCGCGAACACGAGGCCCGACTCCGTATCGGCCTGACTGGCATCGAACAGGCCGACGACCGTCACCTGGCGCAGTTTCGGAGTGACGGTGCCGTCCGCCGCCGAGGTTGGGATCAGGAGCGTGAGGGTATCCCCCACTCCCAGTGCGAGGCGCTCCGCGACCAGGGGTCCAACGAGTACCCGATCCTCACCCGGCACGAGATCCGAGAGCCGGCCCTGGGTGATGGCGCTGGCCAAGTCGGTGACACTCAGCTCGGCCTGGGTATCTATTCCGCGCACCATCACCGGGAGCATCTCCGGAGTACGCTCGGCCAGCGCCTGCAGCTCCGCATAAGGGGCGACGCCCACGACCCCTTTGGAGGCTCGGATTACCGCCTCCGCCTGCCGCCACTGCTCCTGCGGGATTGGCTGCGTGTCATCGCGTGCGACGACACGTGCATGCGCGGTGAGCGACAGCAGTCGGTCGCGCAGCTCATCCTCGAAACCATTCATCACCGACAGGATGACGATGAGCGCGGCAACCCCGACACACACGCCAACGACCGACGCCCAGGTGATGAAGGAGACGAAGAACTTGTGCGTTCGGGCCCGGACGTAGCGCAGTCCGACGAACAGCGACAGGGGATGGAACATCGTCGCGATTTAACCACATCGGCCAGCCGTCGGCCGCAATCCCGGCAGGGATCGCGGGCAAGCGGAGCGTCGCAATCCCGGCAGGGATCGGACCTGTGTCACAGATCCGCGGACACGCGGCGCAGTTCCCGGCAGCGGCGCGCTTTGACAGATTCCCCCGATGATATAGTTACTTGTGGTGTTCTGGAGGTAGCCATGAAACTGCGACTGCTTGCGATGCTCGTTGTCAGCCTCGCCGTAACCGGTCTCGCCGTCGCCGACACTGTCGTGGTGGGCGATCAGGTCGCCGTGAAGCAGACCTCCGTTCAGACGCCCAAGCGCGGCAGCACCATGGCCGAAGTAGAGAAACAATTCGGTGCTCCCGTGGAGCGCCATCCGGCCGTCTCCTCGCCCGGCACGGCCCACCAGCCCCCCATTACCCGGTGGGACTACAGCGGCTTCTCCGTGGTCTTCGAGCGCGACCGTGTCATCGACACCGTGGTGACTTCCGGCTGATTCCAAGGAGGCGCGCCGCCAGGCCCCGCCTCCCCCCAAGGTTCACGCACCCCATGAAAACTGGGGCGTAGCGCATTGAGAGTGCTGGGCGCAGCAGCCCACAAGTGGTAGCCTTTGGCGACACTTGATAAGTTAAGAATCTGGGGATCAGCCTGTGTCGGCGGATGGATCGCTTAAAACGCGAATCGAGGCCTTATTGCGTGCGGGGGCGGTGCGACGAAAAATCGCCGCGGACCAGCTGGAAGCGGAAATCAAACGCCGCGAGGAAGTGCTGCGGCGCACATTCAGGCGCTACGTCTCCCCGAAGCTGGCGGACAAGATCCTGGAAGACGCCCAGCTGCGCGAGAGCCTGCTCACCGCGGCGGAGGTCCGGACCCATGCGGTCGTGCTGTTCGCGGACCTGCGTGGGTTCACCAGTCTGTCGGAACGACTGGCTCCGCACGAGGTCGTACCGCTGTTGAACGAGTACTTCTCGCTGCTGACCGAGATCACCTTCCGCTACGAGGGCACTGTCTTCAATATGGCGGGCGACTGCTTGATGCTCGGCTTCGGTGTACCCCTGGAGCAGCCCGATAGCCCCGCCCGGGCGGTGCACGCCGCTCGGGAAATGCTCGATGGCTTTGCCGCGCTGGCGCAGAACTGGAAATCGCGCTTTCATATCGACGCCGGGCTCGGGATCGGCATCAACGAGGGTGATGTGGTTGCCGGCAACGTCGGCTCCCCTGCGTTCATGAGCTACACCATCATCGGCGACACCGTGAATGTCGCCTCGCGGCTATGCCAGCGGGCACGCTCGGGTGAGATCCTGTTCTCGCGCACGTTCAAGCAGTCCCTCGACGCGCAGGGACTGGACATCTGCGCAACGGCGCTGCCGCCCATGCAGCTGCGCGGCCGCTCCAACCCCATCGACATCTTCTGCGTTCCGCTCGATACCCGCATGCAGGTGAGCGCCGCAGCCGGGTCGGCCTAGGAGCCTGACTCCTACAGGCGTGCTCGACCCTCCTGTACCCACCTCCTCCGCGAGACGCATCCGCTGGCACCAGCTCCATGGCAGTGCCGCGGCGCTGGCGCTCGCAGATGCGACGCGCACGGACCAACGGCTCTACGTGGTCATCGCGGATGCTGCGCGCGAGCTGGAACGGCTGACCGCGGAGCTGCGCTTCTTTGCCGGCGACCGCCTGCCGCTGTTGACCCTTCCGGACTGGGAAATCCTGCCCTATGACCTGTTCTCCCCGCACCCGGACATCATCTCCGAGCGCCTGCTGGCGCTGTTCGAGCTGCCCAGGGCACGGCACGGCTGCCTGATCGTCGCCGCCGAGACGCTGCTGCAGCGCCTCCCGCCGCGCAACTACGTGCAGGCGCGCGCCTTCGAGCTCGGTGTCGGCGAGCCGCTGGCACTGGAGCCCTTCCGGGAGCGACTGGTAGAAGCGGGCTACGCCAGCGTCAGCCAGGTCGGCAGCCCGGGTGAGTTCGCCGTTCGCGGCTCCCTGTTCGATGTGTTTCCGATGGGCTCGCGGGCACCGCTGCGCATCGATCTGTTCGACAACGAGATCGAGGCCATCCGCCAGTTCGACCCGGAAACCCAGCGCTCGCTGGATTCGCTGGAAAAAGTGCGATTGCTGCCCGCACGCGAAGTGCCACTGGACGCCGAGGCCGTGCGCGAGTTCAGACGCCGCTTCCGCACACGCTTCGAGGGTGAGCCGACGCGCTCGAGCCTGTACCGTGGCGTCAGCGAGGGGCTGGCGCCCGCGGGCATCGAGTTCTATCTGCCGCTGTTCTTCGAAGGCACTGCCACTCTCTTCGACTATCTCCCCTCGAACGCCGTCATCGTGCACGACGCGGCCTTACCTGCGGCGCTTTCCAAGGCGTGGCACGACATCGAGGCGCGCTACGAGGACCGACGGCACGACATCGAGCGTCCTGTGCTCGCACCGGTCGAGCTGTTCCTGGAGCCGCAGGAGCTCGACGCGAAGCTCGAGCCCTTCGCGACCATTACGTTGGATGCGTTCAAGGCCGACACGGAGCTGCAGCCCGCGCCCGAGGCGAGTCTGCGCAACTTCCCCACTGCCGCCCCTCGCGAGCTGCGCATCGACGCCCGGGCCGAGCAGCCGCTGGCGCCCCTCGATGCCTTCCTGCGTGAGTTTCCGGGCAAGGTGCTGATTGCGGCGGACTCCCCCGGGAGGCGGGAAGTTCTACAGGAGATGCTGCGGGCCAACGGGCACAAGGCCAACCCCGTGCAGGGGTGGAGCGACTTCACTCAGGGCAAGGCGCGGCTCGCCCTGACCGTTGCGCCCGACCTCCAGGGGCTCACCCTCCCGGACCTGGCGATCATTTCCGAGGCGCAACTGTTCGGCGCACGCGCCAGGCAGGAGCGACGGCGCAAGCGCGCGGCTACCGACCCGGAAGCCATCCTGAAGAGCCTGCAGGATCTCAACCCCGGAGCGCCGGTCGTCCACGAGGAATACGGGGTGGGCCGCTACGTCGGCCTGCAGGTCATGGAAGTGGCGGGACAAGCGGGCGAATTCCTGGTGCTGGAATACCTGGATGGCGACCGCGTCTACGTCCCTGTTCACTCCCTTCACCTGGTCAGCCGCTACACCGGCGGCGCCCCCGAAAGCGCACCGCTGCACAAGCTCGGTACGGACCAATGGGCCAAGGCGCGCCGGCGCGCCGCGGAGCAGATCCGGGACATTGCCGCGGAGCTGCTGGACCTGTATGCACGGCGCAAGGCGCAGCGCGGCCTGCAGCTTTCGCTGAGCGAAGCCGACTATCGGACCTTCAGTGAGGCCTTCCCCTTCGAGGAAACGGAGGACCAGGCCGAAGCCATCCGTCAGGTGCTCGCCGACATGGCGAGCGAGCGCCCGATGGACCGCATCGTTTGCGGCGATGTCGGATTCGGTAAGACCGAAGTGGCGATGCGAGCAGCCTTCGTTGCGACTCAGGCGGGCAAGCAGGTCGCCGTCCTCGCCCCCACCACTCTCCTGGCGCAGCAGCACCTGGCCAACTTCCGCGACCGCTTTGCGGAGTGGCCCGTGCGTGTGGCGGCCCTCTCCCGCTTCGGCAATGCGAAGGAGACCCAGGCGACCATCGAGGGCGACGAGGGCGGACAGATCGACATCGTCATTGCAACGCATCGACTTCTGCACTCGCACGCACGCTTCAAGGATCTCGGGCTGCTGATCATCGACGAGGAACACCGCTTCGGCGTGCGCGACAAGGAACGCCTGCAGGCGTTGCGTGCCAACGTGCACGTCCTGACACTGACGGCGACTCCGATTCCACGCACGCTCAACATGGCGATGGGCGGCCTGCGCGATCTATCGCTGATCACCACCCCGCCTGCCGAACGTCTGGCGATCAAGACTTTCGTGATCGAGTGGCACAACCCGACGCTACGTGAGGCTGCCTTGCGCGAGCTGCGCCGCGGCGGGCAGATCTACTTCGTCCACAATGAGGTGCGCACGATCGACAAGATCGCCGCCGAGATCCAGACCCTCATTCCGGAAGCCAGTGTGCGCGTGGGCCACGGCCAGATGCGCGAGCGCGAGCTCGAGCAACTGATGGTCGATTTCTATCACCGCCG
>CAZLYG010000435.1:0-4805 GCA_964563075.1 uncultured Steroidobacteraceae bacterium
ATCTCGTCCTTCTTTCCGCTTCCGCATCTTGTTCGGTTATCCCACTAGCGCTTTGATCCTTACCTTCCCGGCCTGTGCGGCCTGAAGCTGGGATAGATAAAGCAACGCCCGTGCCAAGTGCCTCCGGGACGCAAGCGATGTGACATGTTGTATCTGCGACGTGGGTCAACTGTGACGCACTGCCCGTTATGCGATGGTTTCGGCCGGTCGCGGAGGGGCTGGCAGTGCTCCTGTGGGAGCGCTGCAACAGGCGCGAGGCAAGGCGTTGTCAAGATCATCGACGGATTTGGCGACTCCCGGGTCGCAGCTGCCGGCATCGCAATGCACAACGCGTTGAATAGACTGTCTAATTTTCTGATGGCTGGGGTGTAAATGAACTCGACACGGGCAGCAGGGCTCGCTCTGGTGGGATGGATCATGGCGCTGTGCCTTGCGGCACACGCGCAGGCCGCCGACACACTCATGCCGCGGCCGCCGGAGCTAGAGCCCGATGTCCAGTTCTGGATCCGCGTCTATACGCAGGTCGATACCAACGGCGGGTTCATTCACGACGCGGACAATCTCGCGGTCGTCTACGACACTCTGCACTTCGAGGCGGGCTCTTCGCCGCGCGAGCGCCAGAAGATCGTGGAGCGCGACGAGGACCGCATCTCTGCGGCGCTGCGCCGGATCGCCGCCGCGAACGGGGGCTCGCTCTCCAGCGACGACCAGAAAATCCGCGATCTGTGGGGCGCCCAGGTCACGCCCGCCCGGCTGCGCGACGCCGCGGACAATGTGCGCTTTCAGCTCGGCCAGGCGGATCGCTTCCGTGCTGGCTTGATCCGCTCCGGCGCATGGGAAACGCACATCGCCGAGACTCTCGCCAATCTGGGGTTGCCGGCCGAGCTCGCCGTGCTTCCGCACGTGGAGTCCTCGTTCAATCCCGCCGCGTACTCCAAGGTCGGCGCTGCCGGCCTATGGCAGTTCATGCGCTCGACCGGGCGCCGCTACATGCGGATCGACAGCGCCGTCGATGACCGCCTCGATCCGTTCCGGTCCACCGAGGCCGCGGCGCAACTGCTGGCTTACAACTATCGACTCCTGGGTACGTGGCCGCTTGCTCTGACGGCTTACAACCACGGTGCCGAAGGCGTTCGTCGTGCGGTGCAAGAGCTCGGTACGACCGACATCGTGAAGATCGTGCGGAACTATCACGGTCGGACCTTTGGATTCGCATCGCGCAACTTCTATGTGTCTTTCCTGGCGGCGCTCGAGGTCGACCGTAACCCGGAGAAGTACTTCGGTCCCATCGAGCGCTCGAGCGAGGCTCGATTCCAGGAAGTCACCGTGCCGGCCTACGTGAACATCGGCCCGTTGGCCAAGGCGCTCAAGATCGACCTGAGCCAGCTGCGCACGCTCAATCCTGCGTTGCTGCGCTCGGTCTGGGATGGCCGCCGTCACGTGCCCAAGTCGTATCACCTGCGCTTGCCGTACGACGGCGAGAAGTGGACCAGCGAAATGCTGGCGGCCCGGCTGTCCCCGGGCGACACCTTTGCGGGCCAGCCTGAGCCTCGCCGTTACCGCGTTCGCAGCGGTGACACGATGGCGAGTGTCGCTGAGCAGTACGGAATTACGCCCACCGCTCTTGCGGTGGCGAACAGGATCAGAACCAGCGCAAAGCTGCGCCCCGGGAGAACGCTCCTCCTGCCCGAGCCACCGGCTCGTGCTCTCGTAGCTGCCGTGACGCCCGCAGCCCCGCAGCCGCCGACTCCCATAGCAGTGGTGGGACCCCACAGCCCACCGCCCGCCATCCAGGCACCCGCGGCTCAAGCGGCATCGCCGCCCCCGGCCGAGCCGGGGCCGAACGGGATCTATGTCGTTCAGAATGGCGACACGCTGACGGACATCGCGCGGAAGGTCGGCCTGTCCGAGGACGAGCTGCTGAAGATCAACGGAATCCGCAACCGCGATTTCATCTTTGAAGGCCAGCAACTCACCGTGAAGCCGGGCCAATCTCTGCCTGCCGCCGTGACGGGAGCCCCCGCCACCACGGCCGGGAAGCCGCCGGAAGTGACTGCGCCGCCGACGCAGGTCGCCTCTGCCGGCCCAGTGGGCGGCGGCGCGGTGCCCGCTACCGAAGCCGAACAGGAAAGCGCCGAAGACGCTGCGGCCGAGGCCAACGCCAGCGCGCCGCAGCAGAAGCAGGGGGCGCAGCCCGTTTCCGCCGCGCAGGCGGAGGCCATCAGCCCTGCGCTGGGCCCAGCCGCCGAATCCGAGCAAAGTGCCGATCCAACCGACTACTCAGTGTCGAAGGACGACACCATCGAGGTGGCGGCAGCCGAGACGCTCGGTCACTACGCGGACTGGCTGAGCGTGTCGGCGCAAAGCCTGCGCAAGCTCAATCGCATGAATCACGCTCGGCCGGTGGTGATCGGCCATCGGCTCAAGCTGGACTTTGCGCGTGTGTCCCGCGAGGACTTCGAGAAGAAGCGCCGCGAATATCATCAGACACTGCAAGCCGCGTACTTTGCCGCGCACCGGATTGTGGGGAGCGAGGTGTACATCGTGCGCCGTGGCGATTCGCTGTGGACGGTCACTCAGCGCTTCTCACAGCTTCCGATCTGGCTGCTGCGGCAATACAACCCGGATCTGGATTTCGCAGACCTGCGTCCCGGCACGCAGGTCGTCATGCCGAGGGTCGAGGATGTAGTCGCCAACGGCCAGTAGGGCCGTGCTGGGCGCCGCGGCCCGTTTGCCTGGGGCGCAGTTCAGCGCCTGACCGTACCCGTATCCCGTTGGGCGACCGCGAACGCCTGGAGCTCTGCAAGTGCCTTGCCGGACGCACTGAAGCGCTCGGCGTCGCTCTGCCCCTGGCCTCCCTGCGCTTGAGTTTCCAGCGAGATCCCTTGCGCTGTTCCCAGGCACGCGAGCGACTCCGGGGACAGCTTGAAATACCATTGTCCGCTCCAGGGCGCGGGCAAGGTGTAGGGCGGACGCGAGAGATTGAACTGTGCCAGATCGGTACCGATGGACTGCAAGCTCAGCGGGTGGCCATCGCAGGACACCTTCGGCTCGCTCACCGGGCCGCTCACCTGAGGCACGGAGATCCAGAGGTACAGCGCGCGCTCGCCCATTTTGTCGGTCTCGAAGGGTGCGACATAGGCGAACGGGTCGGAGGTCGGTCCGAGCGGCGTTTCGGAGACGAGCTCGACCGGCGCCTGCAGGACCGTCACCGTGGTCGCCGTTTCCGTATCGAGACGGTCGTGAACGGGCTCGGTCGGTGCCGAAGCACAACCCGCCAATATTGTGGCCCCCGACAGGGCGGCCACGCCCGCGCGGATCGTCACCCGAGTCATCATGAATGCCATGAATGCCTTACGAAGAGTAACGGCGCGCTTCGCGCGCCCCGATCAGATTTCCCACATTGTTGCACTGGGCCACGGAAGGTCCAACTCCCGGCCCCGGTGGGTGGTTCCGGGGTCGTTCCCCGCCGATGATGTGACGGATGACCTGCGCGGCGGGGCAATCGTGCCTATAATGCTGCCATCGCGTCCAAGTGGTTGTTTGATCTAGAGATGACGCACCACGCCAAAAAGCGCCTGGCTGTTGCGGCACTGCTGTGTGCCCTGACCGGCATGCAACTCTCGAGTGCGGCTCGCGCGGATGGCGCGCCGGCAGCTCAGCACGCGATGCCTGATGCCCGGCAGGTCATGCTGACGTCCCCTGAGGCCAGCCTGCCTGCGGTGGACCACGTCGTGGTGCACAAGGCCGAACGCAGGCTTTTCCTGATGCATGGCTCTACGGTTGTGCGCTCCTACAAGGTCGCACTCGGCATGAACCCGATCGGGCAGAAGGAGCGCGCCGGCGACTCCCGCACTCCCGAGGGCCAGTACCGGCTCGTTCGCCGCAACCCGCGCAGCGATTACTTCCTCTCGCTGCAGGTCTCGTATCCGAACGAAGCTGATGTCAAGCGGGCCAAGCGTAATCACTGGAATGCGGGCGGCTCGATCATGATTCACGGCCTCCCGAACCAGCTCAAGCACACCCCCGGGTATTATGAGCGCAACGACTGGACCGACGGGTGCATCGCGGTGACGAACGCTGACATGGTGGAGATCTGGCTGCTGACGCCGGATAACGCGCCCATCGACATTCTGCCCTAGGCCCATGCGGGCTTGAGTTGATGCGCGTGGAGAGCAGCATCGTCGTCCCCGAGTTCATCGATGCCCGGGTCGGGCCGCGGGGCAGCCTCGAGAATCTCTCACAAGCGGAAATCGGCAAGCTGCTCGACTCCAGCCAGGGCGGCCTGTACTCGCTGTTCCGCAAGTGCGCGCTGGCTGTGCTCAACAGCGGTGCGGGCACCGACAACGCCAAGGAAATCTTCGATCACTACCGCGATTTCGAAGTCGAGATCGTGCGCCAGGCCTGGGGCATCAAGCTCGAGATCCACAATGCGCCGCCGGCGGCCTTCGTCGACGGCGAGATGATCCGCGGTATCAAGGAGCATCTGTTCGCCGTGCTGCGCGATGTCGTGTTCATCGCCAACGAGATCGTGGAGAGCGGACAGTTCGACCTGACCGATTCGGCATCGATCACCAACGCAGTATTCCACATCCTGCGCAACGCTCGCGTGCTGGATTACAAAGCGCGGCCGAATCTCGTGGTGTGCTGGGGCGGCCACTCGATCGGCACCGACGAGTACCAGTACACCAAGAATGTAGGCTACGAGATGGGCTTGCGGGGCCTGGACGTCTGCACCGGCTGTGGGCCCGGTGCGATGAAAGGTCCGATGAAAGGTGCGGCCGTGGGCCACGCCAAGCAGCGCA
>CAZLYG010000436.1:0-4802 GCA_964563075.1 uncultured Steroidobacteraceae bacterium
GCCGAGTCCGCCGGAGGTGTTGAAAGCCTCGTAGAGCGTGCCGTCGATCTCGATTTCCTCCAGCCCCTCCAGCAGCGCGACATCGACGGTTCGCCCCTCGACGATAGCCTGGCAGGGATTGCCGTACTCGTTGATCAGCCCTTCTGTCGACCAGGTGAGGGAGTACTTCAGGACGTTGTTGGGATGTTGGGGCAGGGCGCCTACCCGCAGCTTCACGGCTCGCAGTTCATCGAAGTGCGTGATGAGCTCCGCCGCCGCGATGCTGATGAATCCGGGCGCGAGCCCGCACTGAGGCACGAATGCGCTGTTCGCCCCGTCGGCGATACGTCGCACCGCACGCGTGACTTCGACATCCTCGGTGAGATCGAAATAGTGGATGCCGGCGGTTCGGGCGGCCTCGGCCACACCGACGTTGCAGTAATAGGGGAGGCTGGAGATGATGGCATCGACGGGCTGAGCCGCGAGATGGGCTGCTAACGCTTCCCGTTGGGTCGCATCCAGCTCGTGGGGCGTGAGCCGCGGCGAGGCGTGAGCTTTGGCCACCGCCGTGGCGGCTGCGGCGTCCACGTCGCCCAGTTGCACCTGGTAGCTGCCGGATTCGGCCAGCAGCCCTGAAATCAGAGCGCCAATCTTGCCGGCCCCGAGGATGAGCACGCGATGCATGGGAGGACCTCAGGTCGTAAAAAGGCGCGCATTCTGCGCCTGGCGTCCCTGCAGGCGCCAGCGCCAGTGCCAGATGGAACCCATCCGGGCTAATGTGTAGCATCCGCCGCCATGCGTGCCCCCGAGACCACCGCCTGGCACACCGCCACCTGGCAGACCAGGCCTGCCCAGCAGCAGCCCACCTATAGCAACGCAAAAGCCCTGGAGCGTGCCGTGGCGCACCTGTCGCGCCTGCCGCCGATCGTCGTGTCGTGGGAGATCGAAGCGCTGCGGGAGCGCCTCGCCGCAGCGCAGCGCGGTCAGGCCTTTCTGCTCCAGGCCGGCGACTGCGCGGAGACCTTCGCCGAGTGCGAGTCGGATCTGATCGCAAAGAAGCTGAAGATCATGCTGCAGATGAGTCTGGTGCTGCTGCACGGGCTCAAGAAGCCGATCGTTCGAGTCGGCCGCATGGCCGGTCAGTACGCGAAGCCGCGATCGGTGGATACAGAGACCCGCGACGGCGTGACGCTGCCCAGCTATCGCGGTGATCTGGTCAACCGTCCGGAGTTCACGGCGGAGGCACGGGCGGCCGATCCGGAATTGCTGCTGCGCGGTTACGAGCGCGCGGCATTGACACTGAACTTCGTCAGAGCGCTGGTTGACGGCGGCTTCGCCGACCTGCATCACCCGGAATATTGGGACCTCGGCTTCGTGAAGCACGCGGCCCTCAAGGACGCCTATCAGCAGATCGTCAACTCGATCGGCGATGCGCTGGACTTCTTCGAGGGGATGAGCGGCCGCAGCGTGCACGAGGCGACGCTCGTGGATTTCTACTGCAGCCACGAAGGGCTGCATCTGCTCTACGAGCAGGCCCAGACCCGTTTCATTCCCCGGCAGAGCCGCTGGTACAACCTGTCCACGCACATGCCCTGGATCGGGATGCGGACCGCGCAACTTGACGGTGCCCACGTGGAGTACTTCCGCGGTATCTCCAACCCGATGGGTGTAAAGATCGGCACTGCCATGGACGCTGCCTGGCTGCAGGGCCTGGTGACTACGCTCAATCCGCAGAACATCCCCGGTCGGCTCACGTTGATCCATCGCTTCGGCGCCAAGGACGTGGAGAAGGCCCTTCCGAAGATGATCGAAGCCGTCAGGCAGACGGGGCAGACGGTCCTGTGGGTGTGCGATCCGATGCACGGTAATACCGAGACCAGCAGCGGCGGCCTGAAGACCCGCCGCTTCGAGAACATCCTCAAGGAGCTGGATCTGGCGTTCCGTATTCACGCGGAGCTCGGGTCGTACCTGGGCGGCGTGCACATCGAGCTGACGGGCGAGGATGTCACCGAATGCACGGGCGGGGCGCGGGGGCTCACCGACAGCGACCTGCAACGGGCTTACCGATCCACCGTCGACCCGCGTCTCAATCACGAGCAGGCCCTGGAGCTGGCCATGCTCATTGCCGAGCGCTCACAGACCCGCCGGGCGGAGAAGCGGGGCAGCACGACCTGAATAGCCGGTCTGCTCGCGGCGCGCACAGAACAGATCATTTTCGCAGCGATGACAACGCTGTCATCTTGTCTCGCGGCTTTTTGCGCCTATTCTCCAGGTACGCTTAACTGCGTGAATTTGTTGATGAGTGGCCATGCCCCGACGGTCTGCGGAGTAACGACACCCCATGAGCTCCTCGCTCGCCATCAGCGCCCCGGTGCGCGCCGAACATCAGCCGATCCTGTCCTCCGAGGCGCTGGAATTCGTCAGCGCTCTGGTAGAGCGCTTCGGGCCCAGGGTCTCGCAGCTCCTGCAGGCTCGTGAGGACCGTCAGCGCCGGCTGGATGCCGGCGAGCTTCCGGACTTCCTGTCCGAGACCCGGCACATCCGCGAATCGGACTGGCAGGTGGCGCCGATCCCGCAGGATCTGCTCGACCGGCGGGTGGAGATCACCGGGCCGACCGAGCGCAAGATGATCATCAACGCGCTCAATTCCGGCGCAAAGGTGTTCATGGCGGATTGCGAGGACTCCCTGGCTCCAACGTGGGAGAACGTCGTCGCGGGGCAGGAGAATCTGCGCGACGCCGTGCGCCGCACCATCGAGTACACCTCACCCGAAGGCAAGAACTACCGCCTGAACGAGCAGACCGCTGTGCTCCTGGTCCGGCCGCGTGGCTGGCACCTGAACGAGAAGCACGTGACGCTCGCCGGTCAACCGGTGCCGGGCGCGCTGTTCGATTTCGGCCTGTATCTGTTTCACAACGCGCACGAGCTCATCAAGCGCGGTACCGGGCCGTACTTCTATCTGCCAAAGCTCGAGAGCCATCACGAAGCCGCGTTGTGGGCGCGCGTGTTCGACTTCGCCGAGAAGCGCCTCGAGCTGCCCCATGGCACCATCAAGTGCACGGTGCTGATCGAGACCATCCTGGCAACGTTTGAGATGGACGAGATCCTGTGGGAGCTGAAGGACTACATCGTCGGCCTCAATTGCGGCCGCTGGGATTACTTCTTCAGCTTCATCTAGAAGTTCGCACGCCGCGATGATTTCGTGCTGCCCGAGCGCAATCAGGTGACGATGACCACCCACTTCCTGCGCTCATACTCGTTGTTGTGCATTCACACGTGCCACCGCCGCGGGGCGTTCGCCATGGGCGGCATGGCCGCGCAGATCCCGATCAAGAACGACCCGGAGGCCAACGAGCGTGCGCTCGCGAAGGTGCGAGCCGACAAGGAGCGTGAAGCGTCCGATGGGCACGATGGAACCTGGGTGGCGCACCCGGCTCTGGTGCCCATTGCGCGCGAAATCTTCGATCGGCTGATGCCGACACCCAATCAGGTCACGCGATTGCGTCCCGATGTGAACGTGAACGCCTCCGATCTGCTGCAGATTCCTCCGGGGCAGATCACGGAAGAGGGGCTGCGCAACAATGTCAGCGTGTCGTTGCAGTACATGGCGGCTTGGCTGTCGGGCAACGGGTGTGTCCCCATCAACAACCTGATGGAGGACGCGGCGACCGCGGAGATCGCCCGCGCGCAGATCTGGCAGTGGATCAATCATCCGGCCGGTGTGCTGACCGACGGTCGTCGCGTCACGGCCGCCTTGTTCCGCCAGTACCTGGTCGAGGAACAGAGGCGCCTGGCAGGCAAACTCGGCACGGCCGCCTACGCGAGAGGCCATTTCGACGAAGCCGCGGCACTGCTCGAACAGATCACCACTGCGAGGCAGTTCTCCAGCTTCCTCACGCTGAGCGCCTATCGCGAGCTCGACTGAGAAGTCCCTGAGCTGGCTCCGCAGAGCGCTTGTCGGCGCTCAGCGGCGCTGGCGCGCCACTCCAATACCAACACTGATGGCCCGCCGCGCAGTCTTGCGCCGGGCGTTATCGGCCGCCAGCGCTCACTGCGAGGGGACTGATAAACTGCTCGGGAGCGCCAAGTCCGTGTGGACGGCCTGCAGCCGTGCCAGATACCCGCAGAGGCGCGGAAAACAGACCAGATTCAGCGGCTTACGTCCAAACGAAACCATGCAATACGAGCACATCGTCGTTCCGAAGTCGGGGCAGCGCATCCGCGTCAATCCCGATTCCTCGCTCAATGTTCCGGATCAGCCCCTCATTCCTTTCATCGAAGGGGATGGCATCGGCATCGACGTGACGCCCGCCATGCGGCGCGTCGTCGATGCCGCCGTGCAGAAGGCTTACGGCGGCCGTCGCCAGATCCAGTGGGTGGAGATCTTCAGCGGCGAGAAGGCAACACGCCTTTACGGGCAGTCGCTCCCGGATGAGACCCTGCAGGCTTTGCGTGAGTTCGTGGTGTCGATCAAGGGTCCGCTGGGTACACCGGTTGGCGAAGGGATCCGCTCCCTCAACGTGGCCGTGCGACAGACTCTCGACCTGTACGCAAATGTCCGGCCCATCCGGCATTTTCCCGGAGTGTCCTCCCCGATGCAGGACGCCAGCCAGACTGACATGATCGTGTTCCGCGAGAACACCGAGGATATCTACGCCGGCATCGAGTGGCCGGCCGGGTCCGCCGAGGTTCACAAGCTGATCGCTTACCTGCAGCGCGAATTCGGGGTGACGAACATCCGCTTTCCCACCAGCTCTGCCATCGGCATCAAGCCGGTATCGAAGGAAGGCAGCGAGCGGCTCATTCGCAAAGCGATTCAGTAC